>JAITKI010000141.1 GCA_031278515.1 Oscillospiraceae bacterium
TCTATCTCCGAAAACTCGAAATATTGCTCCACTGCTGCTTTTTCCCTCCTTTAGAGAAACGGTACGTCGTCGGCGCGTTGGTTAAAAAAGTATACTTTTTTAACCACCTGTCAAGTGCAGGTTTTTTTGTGTATAAAAACAGATTAGTTGGCAATAACATACAGGCCCCACCCATACTCCTTTCATTCTTGCACATTTTACCGTACTTGTCAATACCCCTGGTTAAAAACCTATACTTTTTTAACCAACGCGCCGACGACGTACCGTTTCTCTAAAGGAGGGAAAAAGCAGCAGTGGAGCAATATTTCGAGTTTTCGGAGATAGACAAGGTGTTCCCCGGCGTCCGCGCGCTCAACAAGGTCAGCTTCCGCATGAACAGCGGCAGGGTGACGGCGTTGATCGGCGAAAACGGCGCCGGAAAAAGCACGCTTCTCAAAATCATGAGCGGCGACATCAGACCCGACTCCGGTAAGATGATAATAAGCGGCGAGGACAGGAGCTTCGCAAGCCCCATGGACGCCATCAGAGCCAAAATCAGCGTCATTTACCAAGAACGTCAGATGGTACCCACGATGAGCGTTATGGAGAACGTTTTTCTGGAGAACCTGCCCGGAAACCGCTTTGGCCTCGTCGACAGGACGGAACTCCGCCGCGCGACGCAGGAGATAATCGACAAATTTGGCCTGCCCATCTCCCCTGACGAACCTGTCGGACGCCTCTCTGTGGCGTATCAGCAGATGGTAGAGATAATGAAAGCATACCGCCGCGATTCGCTTATAATAGCGTTTGACGAACCGACCGCGAGCCTCACCGACACGGAGATCGACATCCTGTTTAAACTCATTAAACAGCTGCGGGAAGCCGGAAAGATAGTGATATACGTGTCGCACCGCATGAACGAGATTTTTCAAATTACCGACGACATCGTCGTGCTGAAAGACGGTCAGCTTGTCAGGACACTGACGACCGCCGACACGAACGAACAGGAGCTGATCTCCGCGATGGTCGGGCGCGACGTGGGAGATACATATTCCAGTTTGCGGCGCAACGAGAACGTCGGTGATGTGATTTTAGAGGTGAAAGAACTTTGTACCGACGTCGTGCGTAACGTCAGTTTCACGTTGCGCAGAGGCGAAGTGCTCGGCTTCGCGGGGTTGGTGGGCGCCGGCCGCACGGAGGTCATGCGCGCGGTGTTCGGGGCGGATCCCATCTTGTCCGGCGAAATATCGCTCGACGGCAAAAAGGTCTCGTTTGGCAGCCCTACGGACGCCATAGAGGCGGGAATAGCTCTGTGTCCCGAGGACAGGAAGGAGCAGGGGCTCATTCTCCCGCGCTCGATCAAAGACAACATCACAATGCCGATACTCCGAAAAGTGCGCCGCGGTCTTTTCATGGACAGAAAGCAAGAGCTCGCGGTCGCCGACGAGGCCATCGGCAGATATTCAATCAAAACGCCGAACGCGGATAAAATAACAGCCGAACTCTCGGGCGGAAATCAGCAGAAAGTTATTCTGGGGCGCTGGACTTCCGGAAAGATGTCCACAAAAATTCTTATACTTGACGAGCCGACAAAAGGTATAGACGTGGGTACGAAGGCAGAGGTATACCAGATGGTCTGCGACTTCGCGAGAGAGGGAATCGGCGTTATTTTCATATCCTCCGAACTCACCGAGGTTCTCAACGTAAGCGACAGAATAATCGTGATGCACAACGGGAGAATAACGGGCGCCCTAAAGCGCGAGGATGCCACGGAGGAAGGCGTCATGGCCTTGGCTATGGCGGAATGAGCGGCGCTGTGGAACTTTCGATGCCCGAACCGATTATTACCAGGAAAGGTGTGTTCAACAGAGATGAAAAAAGAAAGTAAATTCAGCAGTTTCTTCGGAACAAAACATTTTTCTCTGCTCGTTGTGATCGTACTTCTGCTGATTGTGTTCTCGGTGTTCTCTGAGGGCAGGGTGTTCAACCCGATGAATATCCGCTCAATCTTCAACGGCATGGTGATCACGAGCTTTTTCACGCTCGGGGGCGGGATGCTCATCCTGTTTGGGTATATTGACCTCTCGTGCGGCGCTGTAGGGTCGTTGGCCGGCTGCGTCGTCGGTTGGGGAATCATGACGCTGGGTATGCCGGCGCCCGTTTCCATGCTTGCCGGTATCGCGGCGTCGATGCTGTGCGGATTTGTGAACGCCGTCATGGTAAATAAGCTCAACTTCGAGGCGTTTATCGCGACTATGGCGATGGCGTCCGTAGTACACGGCGTCGGGTATAACCTAGTCTCCGCGCAGGGACTGCCTATTGAGAGCGACCTCATCCGCTGGATTGGCAACACGAAGATTTTCAACCAGCTGCTGCCCATAACGGTCATCGTAGCGGTCGTCTTTTTCGTGGTGTGCGGAGTTATTCTGGGCAAGACGCGCTTTGGCCGCACAGTATATCTCTGCGGCGGCAACAAGCAGGCGGCCCGTCTCTCCGGTCTCAAGCCCAAACGCCTGTCGTACATACTGTTCACACTGAGCGGCGGGCTCGCGGGCGTCTGCGGTGTGCTTGCGGTGTCCCGCGTCGGCACGTCATACGCAACGGCGCTCGACAGCTACCAATTCACCGGACTGACAGCCGCGATGCTGGGCGGCATCGCGTTCGGCGGAGGTTCCGGAGATATGCTCGGCGCGTTTTTTGGGATGCTCATCATTTCGATTTTCAACAACGGCACAACGCTTTTGGGTCTTGATAAAAATCTCGCGACTATTTTTAACGGTTTGCTTCTCGTCATGGCGCTGGCGGTAGACGCGGTCTCCGCGCGTCAGCGCGCGAAAAGCTGGGTTCG
Organism: Oscillospiraceae bacterium; assembly: GCA_031278515.1. Lineage (GTDB taxonomy): Bacteria > Bacillota > Clostridia > Oscillospirales > Oscillospiraceae > JAISBX01. The sequence continues at coordinate 2,828 of JAITKI010000141.1, forward strand.
GAAATCCATGGCGGAAATGTGAAATAGGGGTGACCATGCACGTGAAAATTCTTTCGTCCGCAAGCGCCGCCGCGCTCGCGAGTCTGATTCATTGAGGAGGCGCGTCCGAGTATGAGTTACGTCAAGAGGATAGTGAGAAACAAATCTTTCGGGCTTTTGTTGATTCTCGCGGGCGCCATGATCCTGTTCTCCCTGCTCAACGGCAATTACCTCAAACTGTCAAATATCAAGACGATCCTCATCAACGCATCCACGGGCGGCACGCTCATGATCGGGTTCGCGACGCTGCTCATCAGCGGAAACGCCGATCTCTCCGTCGCGGCCGTGGGTACGATAGCGTCCATTACGTGCTGCAAGCTTATTACGTCGGGCGCGCCGTGGCCCTTGGCGGTCGTCGTCGGTCTCGCCTTGGGCGGCCTGTGCGGCGCCGTAAACGCCGTCATGTGGTTCCGGTTCCGCATCATGCCGTTCATCGGCACTATGGGAATCTCGTCCGTCTGGACCGGCCTGGCGGCGTACATCACGAAAAACGCCCCTGTTCTCGTGGAAAACCAGGGCTTTTTCAAGCTCGGCTCCCTTACATTTTTCGGATTCCTGCCAATTTCGTTTGCGTACGTAGCCGTCCTCGCGCTGCTTTACGGGCTGCTCCTCTCGCGCACCAAGTTCGGACGCAAGGTCTACATGTGCGGGGGCAACGTGTTCGCCGCGCGTCTCTCCGGGGTAAATGTCACAAAGGTGGGCGCTATCATGATGATCAACTGCTCGACAGTCTCCGCCTTTGGCGGTATTGTTCTGGCGGCGCGTATGCACCAAATCACGTCCGACAGTCTCGCAATGACGCTGATGAGCAGCATGACGGGAGCGTTTCTGGGAGGCGTCTCCTTCGGGGGAGGCTCGGGCGGGATGCTCGGAGCGTTTCTCGGACTGCTGGTACTCAATTTTTTCAACAACGGACTCATCATGGCCGGCATGGGTACGTACTGGCAGATATTCGCGCAGGGCGTGCTGCTGATTGTCGCCCTGACAGTCGATCACTTCGGCACGAAGGCCCGCATGAACGCTCTCAAGCCGCGGGTATGACACGCCATCTCACTACGGCAGTAAAACCGACTCCGGTTTTCTGATAGGCCGCCGCCGCGCGCGGATTGCGGCTGAAAACAATCCAACACTCAGAAAGGAAGAAGAAAATGAAAAAGTTCATCGCGATTACCTTGGCAGCCACACTGTGTCTCTCGCTGTTCGCGTGCAGCGGCGGAGGCGAAACGACGACGACGCCCGAGTCGGCGCCGCCGGAATCCGACTCCGGTTCACCCCCGGAATCGCCGGATTCCGAAATCTCCCCGGAGGCAAATCCGTCCCCGGTCGGCGGCAAAGTTACCGGATTTGAGAATTTCCCGGACGGCCCCGGCGGACGTCGCAGCGCGAACGCCTCCGACTATTTCGGTTTTTGGAATCCGCGATATGACTACAGCAATGAGCCGTCGTATAAGTTCGTATTCATCTCCATGGCGTGGGATAATCTGACGCAGCGCATGGCGGACAACTGGAAGACAATGGCGGAGATGGCCGGCAGCGAGTTTACGTCCACGTCCTGCGACTCGAATATAGAGACGATGATCTCAAACATCGAGCTGTACGCCACGCAGGGATACGACGGCATGATGATAAACGTATACGACGCCATCATGGCGCGCGTTGTGGACCTCTGCGCGGAGAACGACATCACGTGGTGGAGCATATCGGAGGTCGCCCACGACAGCGACGGAAACATCGTCATGCCATATGTGGTAACTAATAGCAAGCAGTGGGGGTACGATCTCGTCCGCATGGAAATAGAGTGGATGCGGGAGAATGTCGCGGACTTCGATCCGTCCAAAACAATGATTCTCGTTGAAAGTCTTACGACGATCAAGGAATTCACAGACCGCACGGAGGGCGCGGAGCGCGCGTGGAGGGAATTGCTGCCGGAGGCGAAATTCGAGGCTTCCGACGGTCTGGCCGAGGGCGGTATCACTCCGGAGATCGGATACAGCATGGCCGCGACGCGCTTCACGGCCAACCCCGACGTTGAGTATTGGATTTACGCTACCGTGATGGATACATTCACGCCCGGTATCCTGCGCTTCGTCGAGGAGAACGGCTTGGACGACCGCTGTATCATATCGTGCTGCGGCGGCGACGACGTCATCCCGATGTTCGAGGCCGGAACAAACGGCGCGTGGCGCTTTACCCTTATGGGAGACTTGTCCATGCGGTTTAATTCCGCGTTCACGGCGCTGTACGCGCAAGTCGCGGGCTGGTGCTCATTCGAGGAGATGTGGCCCGACTCCCGCGTACCCGGCGAGGCGTATTCCGGCATCGACGTCGCCTACATCCGCGCCACCCCGGAGAACTACAGGGATTATCTCGCGTTCACCGACGCCTTCACGGGTCTCGACAACTATCCGTGGGAGTGGAGCGGCAAGCTCTATCCCGTCGTCTACTCCGATATGGAACCGTTCGCCAACGGCGAGCTCGGCTCCATTGATCCCAGCACGCTCACGTAACCCGGACGCGCTCACGTAATTTCATCCGAAACGCAAAAAGGCCGTCGCGGCGACAATATCGCCGCGACGGCCTTTTTGGCGCGCCGGTCGCTCCCGCGCCGTCACTCTCCCGCTCCGGAGGCATAGCGCGATCCCGTCTCACGCCGCGCCGCGCGGTTCGCCGCCGGACGCCTTGTCTGCGCGGGCTCGCGCGCGGCGGCCCGCTCGATGTAGGAGATAAACGACTCGACGGCGGGATTTTCCGTATCCTCATGCCAAAAGCACTGCAGCTGTTCCGTCTTGCCTATATCATAGCATACGAGCTCGCTGTGGAGACTCATCCTGCTCAGCATGGTGGAAACGAGTACTCCCTGCCCCAGTTCCGTCGCTAAATACGCCGACTCGAGGTTCGGCGCTATGATGATTTCCGACGGCGCGAAACCCAACTCCCGGCACTGCCGTTTCGCCCTGTTTCTGCTCGCCGTGTGCGTCTCGTGGCTGCCGGCCGCTTTTATGAACGGCTCGTTACGAAAATCATCGACCGTGGCCCCGAGGCTGACCGCCGGATTGTCGGGCGACACGAGCAGAACAAGCGGCGTGTCGAGCGCTTTGCATTTGTTTATTCCGACGCCCTTGGGCGCAAATTCCGAATACGTTATGATGATATCCAGTTTGCGGGCCAGAAAAAGTTCTATTAAGTCGTACTGTGAATGGCGCTCGCCCATATATTTGACGGACGGGCGCTCGGCTCTCAACTGCTTAACAGCGCCGCCGACGCGGTCGGATATCTCGAGCCATTCGAGATATCCGACGCGAAGCGTGTTGAAAATACCATCATAATATTCGCGCACGTTCTGTGAAACGGAGTCAAACTCGGCGGAAAACCTTGTGAATAAATCGCAAAATATCTCGCCGGCCTTTGTAAGCGATACGTGATGGTGCGTCCTCACGAACAGGCGAAACCCGAGATCTTCTTCAAGATTTGACACAATATTGCTCACGGACTGCTGCGTTAGGTATATCTGCTTTGCGGTGTTGGAAAAACTCAGCGTATCCGCGAGAGACAGAAAGCATCGCACAGCCGTTTCGTTTATCACGCCGTATCCATCCGCCTTTTCGGGAACGCCAGGCTGAATATAATAGTCGCGGCGAAGGCGACGACGACGGCGGCGTAAGTCTCTGTGAGCCAGTCGGCTATCGGGAAGCCGCCCTTATCGATAAACAGGTTGTAAACCTTCCAGAACACCGCGACGGCGCCCGTGAGTACCATGCTCCAGCACGCGCCCTTTTCGCTCGCCTTCTTCCAGTAGATGCCGAGCAGCACTACGACGAATATCGCCCCGCGCAGGGAGTACGCCGCGTAAACAATGTCGAGGACGGCGGACGCGTTCACGAGCGCTATCGCCCCGAGCGTACAGACAACGCCGGAGAGCGCCGTCGTGATGCGCGACATTTTGAGCACCTCCGCGTCCGTGGCTTTCGGTTTCAGGACGCGCTGATAGAGGTCTTTTGTGATCATCGTACCAGACGACAGGATAATCGGCGAGACTGTGGACAGGATGGCGGCGAGGATAGAGGCGAGCACAAGCCCGCCTACGAGTCCGCCCACCGCGGGGTTTTCGTGTATGTGCAGCATGAGCGTGGGAAGCGCCGTTTTGCCCGTCACAAGCTGTCCGGATTCCGTCAGCAGCATGTCGCCCCTGTTGAACATCGATTTCGCCGCCATGCCGAGAAACGCCGTGAACAGGCCGAACGGCGCGCAGACAAACGCCGTAATGATGCTCGCCCTCTTCGCCGTATGCACGTCCTTTGCCGCCAGAACGGGCTGTATGCCCGCCTGCGCCGTACACGCGCCGAGCAAGGACGCGATTATCCACGACGACACCTTGGAAAACCCGATGGTCAGCATACCGAAGTAGCTGTCGGGGGAGACATCATTCACGGCTTTGCCGGCTTCCGCGAGCGCCGCCTTTGTCGCGTCCGAGACATTCGCGCTGTCGAGGCCGCTTATGAGGCGGTCGAGACCGCCGAGCCGCGACACCGCAAATATCACGGCGACTATGACGCCGCCGTACATCACGAACAGATGCATCTTATTCGTGGACGCGACGGCGTTCATTCCCCCCGCGAGCGTGTACACTATGAAAATAATCGCGAACACGACGACCGACGGTATAAACGGCACGCCGAGCAGGGACTCCCCGAGTTTGCCCGCCGCGATCATCTGGCTCAGCCCGACGGCGAGCATGACTACGGTCAGCAGGACGCTCGACACGGAGCGCGCCTTGACGCCGAAAAACTTCTCTATGATCCCCGGCACCGTCACGGAGTTCAGACTGCGGTAGAGCTTCGCGAACAGCATGGCGAGGAAAAACACGCCGATGCCGTTTGAGATCGTGTACCACGCGCCCGACAGCCCGTAGTCAAATCCGTACTCCGACACGCCCGTCGTGCTCGTGCCGCCCAGCCACTCCCCGGCCGACGCCGCGACGATAGCGAAAATGCCCATCGCCGTGCCGTGGAACGCGTCGGAAGTCTTGGACCGCTTCATCGACATGACGCCGATGAGCACCGTCAGCGCGAAGTATAAAACGATGATTATTATCTGAATCACAGGGACCGCCCTCCAAATTTCCTCATAGCTTTTATATCATACTGCCTATTTTATCCGGTATAATCAGCTCCGCGCCGGTTTTGGAAACCACGTCCTCAACCGACACGCCGGGGGCGAGTTCCTCCAGCACGAGGCCTTTTTCCGTCCTGTGCAGGACGCACAGCTCAGAGATGATGTAGTCCACCTCGCCCGCCGCCGTGAGCGGGAGCGCGCATTTTTTCAGTATCTTCGGGTTGCC
>JAITKI010000065.1 GCA_031278515.1 Oscillospiraceae bacterium
GCGCCGGAATACGGCGACGATTACGAGCCGGAGATGTGATAATCTCCGGCTATTACAACAGGAAAGGCATGATCATAATATATGAACCGCATAGAAACCGAGTATTGGAAGCCGCATCCCGAGAAGCCCGGATATGTCGTATACGACAAGGGACGTCCGGCGCAGGAGGTTTTCGCGGAGCTTCGCTCGCGCCTCGAAGCCGCGGGCTATCTGCCGGACGAATATTTCCTGCTTGACCGCGACTGGGAGGACGGGAGGCTGTGGCCGCGCGACGGCGATATATTCTGCGCAGTCGATTATGGCGGCAGCGAGGGCATATATCTCGACATATATTTGAAGTATATGGACGAAAACAATAAATCGCACACGACGAGATTCGCGACCGGTAAGACGCTCGGCGAGTCCGAGACTGATTTGGACAGGATGTACCTCATTGCCTCCGCCGTGACGAAAGCGTTCCACAGCGACGGCGTGCACGCCCGTTACGTTCAAGTCGGCGGACATGATAACGATCATAACGCAGAACCCGGTGCCATTATCCATCTCAACCGTCAGGAAGTGAAAACCGCCGCCCGGAGCCTTTTGGAGACGCGCGAGAGCTTGAAAGCGCAGGGCAAGCCAACGGAAGTCCAAGAACAGTTGCTGCACCGGATTACAGGGAGCGTTTCAGCGCACACAAAAGCGCTGAACGATTTCAAGATAACCGACGCGAAAGATCGCGCGCTGCTCGCCATACGAGACGGCGGCGCGGAGGATTTAGCCGACGCGCTGCCGGAGCTTCCGAAAAGCGATTACGGAGAACTGCTCGCACACGCCGCCGCGCGCCCCGGAAGAACCGGCGCGGAGATGATGCGGCTGCTGCTGAACGAGGACGCGGCTATGCAAGGCGCGGAGTATCTGCAAGCCTGCAAGAACGCCGTTGACTTATGCGACGGCGCGCGCGTTTTTCTGTTGCTGAATAAGCTGACGGAGCGCGTACAGGAACCGGGTGATACATTTCATTCCGAGCTTGTAACATACGCGCTCACTTACGATGAAAAGCGCGGCAATATATATAATTTAGCCCGCGACATCATTTCATGCCGCACGGCGGAGCAGCTGCGCTTTGTACACCCGCACTTCACGGAATCGGCAATATTCGGCGGCCGCCGCCGTCTTGCCGAGGCGCTGATCGACAAGCGCGTCGGTCTTGATACAGAACCGGGGCGGCTGTTTCTCGCTGCGGCGCGTCAAAAAGACGTCTCTCTCGCCGAACGGCTCATAAAGAACGGCGCGGATATCGACGGACAATACTTCGCCGCGCTCCGCCGCTGCGTCGAAGACGGCGACCTGCAATCCGCGATGTTTCTCTTGAAATGCGGCGCGGATTTTGAAGGGTTTTGTGATTACATCACGCCGAGCGCCGGGACGGTACTGCCGGAGAACGTCAGAGCATTTATGCGGGACTTGGAAAGCTTTTGGGAGAACGGAATGGAGGATGCGGAACAAGCCGGGTACGCGGACGGTGAGGACGAATATGAAAATGACGAGGACGACTGCGATATGGAACAGGACTGACGGGAGGCGAGCGCAAAATGAGTATCGCGAAAACTGAATACTACACCGCCGAGGAATACGAAGCCGCGAAGTCAGCCGACATCGCGGCTTTTTTAATGTCCATAGGCTGCGAACTGACGCGCGTCGGCTGTTGTTGGAAAGGCAAACGCCACGACAGCCTCGTCATCCGCGACGACGGGCGCTGGTATTGGAACAGCCGGGGACTGCACGGGCACTCGCCGATAGAACTGTACAAGCAGATACTGCTGAGCGATTACGGGTACCCAGACGAGATAACGGCGGCGATAGCGGCTGTGAAAGCACTCGCCGGAGGGCGCGGCATCAGCGCGGAAAGTTCCGCGTCATTCGTTTCCGCCGCGCCGCGGAGCGCGCGGGAACGGACTGAAACAGAATCGCTGCCGCTGCCCGCGACGCACAAAAACAACAACCGCGTTATGGCGTATCTCTGCAAGACGCGCGGGCTCGACCCGGACATTGTGCGCGGACTTATGAAGTCCGGCAAGCTTTACGAGACGGTTCAGCGTTGGGATAAAGGCGCCGGGCGGTACGTTGACGGCGTATACCACAACGCCGTGTTCGTCGCTTACGACAGCCGGGGCAGACCGCGGAACGCGTTTCTGCGCGGCACAATCTCAACTACAGACAAGCCGTTCAAAAGCGACGTTCAAGGCTCGGATAAAAGCTATCCGTTTACCGTACCGGAACTCCCCGGTTCCAATACGGTTTTTTGTTTTGAGAGCGCCGTAGACGCCATCAGCCACGCGGGTATTTACAAACGCGGCGATGCGGATTGGCGTGACGGTCACAGGATATCCCTCGGAGGCACGAGCTTTCAGGGGTTAGACCGCTTTTTGTCCGAGCACCCGGACGTGACGAATATCGTCTCCTGCCTTGACAGCGACGAAACGGGAGAACGCCGGAGCCGGAAGCTCGCGGACGAGTACTCGGCAAAAGGGTATGTGGTTGAGCGCGAAGCGCCCATACACAAGGACTTCAATGAGGATTTATTGGATTACTTGCAAGAAGAACAGGAAGAAACGGAGGATGAATTCGATTATGAATCATTGCTTTAGAGATGGCGGTGGGCGCTGTGTATAACGCGGCGGTAAAGACAGACGGGCGGTACACTCTGAAAATCGTTTGCGACCCCGATCCCCCGCACCCGCGCGACAACGAAGACACTCTCCTCGGGAAAATGTTCTGCCGGCATAGCCGCTATGTTCTCGGAGACGACCACGATTACAAAGATCCCGACACGTTCCTCGCGTCGCTTGTGCGCAAGACTATACCGGACAAGGATATTATCTCCTGCGTGAAAGACGGCAAGACGGACGCGATGACGCTGAAATACGACAAATCAATCCGAGAGTGGGTGCTGAAAGCCTACGACAGCTTTTTTGACAGATGGTATGAAGTAGAAACCTACCTTAAACCGCTCGACTTCAACGACGCCTATCTCCCCGAAGACATCTTAGACAATATGCCGACCGGAGAATTGCTGAAATTCGCAAAGCGTTCTCACCTGATTTTGCCGCTGTATCTTTTGGATCACAGCGGCATTTCCGTTTCAACGAGCGATTTCAACGATCAATGGGACAGCGGGCAGATCGGATGGATTTACGCTTCTTTTAACGACATCGCCTATGAGTACGGCGACGCTTCGCCCGACAGCATATTGAAAGCGCGCGAGGCTTTGATTGCGGAGGTGAAGACCTACAGCAGCTATCTGCGCGGCGAGTGCTATGGCTTTCAACTTTTCAAGGACGGCGTTGAACAGGACAGCTGTTGGGGCTTCCTCGGCAGCTTTGAGGACGCGAAATCCGCGATACGCGGATATATCCCGGAGGAAGCGGCGGAGCTTGTTGACAGCGCGGAATACGGGGACGACGAGCCGGAATATGACCCGGACGAAAACGATTACGAACAGGGGGACGATACTTTTGATGGCGATGTCGGCGACGAAACGGAGGAACACGACGATGAACTTGAGATGTGAGCGTTCATGTTTTTTCCTCTGAGAATTATCCCCCGGCTTCCGTTTACACGCCCCGAGAGGGGCGGGACGAAGCCACCGGCGTTTGAGGGCAGGAATAGGCGGGTTCTGACCCGCCGCAAAACAGCTTGCGGGCAAAGCCCGCAACGGGGTTACACCCGTCATTTTGAGGTTAATTTCAGAACACGCCCTTTTCGGGCGGGATTGGAGCGGTTTTATGGCAGCAAGCATCAAACGGTCGGTAGACCTGTCGTCTCAGACTTATGAGGCATTACAGAAAGTCGCGGCTGTGCAGGGCAAGCCGGTGAGCGAGTTGATACGCAAATATATCAACGGCGGATTGGATGTAGACAAGACCGCATCGGACATTGACTTTATCAGAAAGCAAATCCGCGAGGAGCTTGACCTTATGCTGAAGCCGCAGGTCAACCGCCTCGCGAAGCTCCTCATGCGGATAGGTATGATGACCGTATCGTTCTGCTACTTTAATTCAAAGCTTGTTCACTACTTCGCGCCGCTTGACGAGCGCGTCGGCTACGAGGAACTGATGAGCGAGTGCAAGCACAACGCGGCGGCGTATCTCAATATGCGCGACGCGACGCTCGACGCGGCGTTCAGGGAATTTGATGAAGGGAATCAATAAGGAGGGCTGTAATTATGATGCCTACAGCGACGCTGCAGGAGTTTCAGCGGCGTCTAAAAGCCGCGGGATACGACGCCGATATTGACGAGCTCGGCGCGGGTCCCGTGCGGGACGGTGAGCAATATGCCTATGTTATGGACGACGGTTCGATACGCTTCAAGCCAGAAAACAGGGAGCTTGCGAGCCGCGTGTGCGGTATATACGGCGAGGTTTCCGAATATATGGCGGCGTTCCTCGCCGCCGCGCCCGGCGCGGCGCGGTTTCCGCAAGGCGCGGAAGATACCCGGACGCTGATCGCCTACGGCGGGTACGAGCTCGCGGCGCGGCGTCTTTCCAATGATAGTATGGACTTCGTTACGTGGCGGCTCGACAGGAACGGGGAACGCGAGACGGGGCATTACTTTGACGGCTATGCGGAAGCTAAAGAGGACTTCGCCCTGCGCGCCGGGCTGATTGACCGCGACAAGC
>JAITKI010000086.1 GCA_031278515.1 Oscillospiraceae bacterium
GGATATTTATAAATAACAACTATATTTATAAATAACAACTATGGTGTGTTGACAATTGGCAACATATCAAATGCTCTTCATGAATTAGCAAGCGGCAGCGATAAATAGCGACATTTGCAAAAGAGTTGACAATCCCGAAACGGTCTCAACAATTTTTTGAACGCCAAATTGTGTCCCGTTGATCTTTAGTCGTACCGACATTGTCGGGACAATATCACCGTTGCAATTTGGTAAGCGTCAAGCTGGCGCCCAAAAGGAGGATTATTTAATGAAACCCTTACTATCGATCAAAACGCTGTACCGGTCGCCGGTCAGGACTGCTCTGACTTTCATCCTGCTGGCCGTCGTGTCCTTCGCGCTTTTCTCGCAGACGGCGGAGTACGCCGTTATCGTGCGCGAAACGGGCGAGGCAGCGGGACAGTATCACGGAGTCGGCGCGATGGAGATAACGCCGCCGGATGATATACCGGGGATCGTGGATACCTCCTCCCCGAGATCCATAAGCTCCACAAGGTACGAATCTTTGATTCAAGAACAAATTGACGCTGTTTCGGAATTACCGTACATCACCTCCGTCGACAGGCGGTATATGACGGCCGGACTTTCAGATGTATTTTACCGCCCGGATGACGGTGAGTACTTCTACAACTATACGGCGCGGTGCGTTATTGCGGGTACGCTCAGTGAAGTTCAGTATGGCGAGCCGATGGAAGATGCGGCGTCTCTCATGCCTGATAATTACAATCGCTTGATTCTGGAAGACTGTGAACTCCTTGCCGGCGCTCCCCCGTGGGCAGTCAGCGGCGAGACGCTTACAGTCCTCGCAGACCCCATGACATATGAGGATTTGCGCACCGCCATCGGCGGAGCGTCCAATCGGCTTCTCGCGATTCATGACGACGCATACACATACGGTACGGATTACATAAAATTACTCGCGCCGGGCGCGCGATACGCATTTACGGTGCGATTTGAGCCGCTGGGTATTCCGTATGGCGAAGAATTAGTTGAACAGCGGGAGTATTACCTGTACGACCACTTGGCGGAACCTCGGTGCAAAGCTGTATGGCCGCTGGAGGGCGCGCCCGACGACTATCTTGATGCGGATGATTTCGCGCCGCTGCGTGAGCTCGTCGAGATCACAAACGCCGACGCGCACACGTTCGATATGGTGTATACGGACGACATGAGCGCGATAATGCGATTTGCCGAGGGTAAGATGGCGATAGCGGACGGACGCGCATTGACGCCGGAGGACAGCGCGAGCGGATTGAATGTCTGTGTGATAAGCCGCGAACTCGCGTTTGAAAATAATCTCGCCGTGGGCGATACGCTGACAGTGCGGCTCGGCACCAAACTTTTTGAGCAGTACAAAGGACTCGGCGCCATCGCCGCGACGCAGGAACGGTACAGTTCGGCGTTGGCGGAGCCGGTAACGCTGGAGATAGCGGGTATATACGCCGACGTCGATGGAAATGTGGCTCAAGCCAATGACCCCAACTGGAGTTATTCGGTAAGCACCATCTTTGTCCCAAAATCGCTCTTGCGCGTTGATGAGGGAGACTTGACTGATCACGCGTTCTCGCCATCTGAGTTCAGCTTCAAGGTAGAAAACGCGTGGGATATTCCGGCGTTTCTTGAGGAAACGGCGCCCGCGTTTGAGGCAATGGGATTGCGACTCATGTTCCATGACGACGGCTGGTTTGACATTGTCGGCGGATTTGAGACGGCAAAAAGACTCTCACTCATCAGGATCGCCGTTCTGACCGCCGCCGCCGCTGCCGCGATATGGTTTGTCGTGTATCTGTTTATCGGGCGCAAGAAAAAGGAGTACGCGGTAATGCGGGCGCTCGGGACACCGGGCGGCGCTTCGGCGAAGGCGCTTGCAATCCCGTTTATGGCGCTGACCGTAATCGCCGTTGCGGCGGGCAGCGCGGCGGCGTGGATATACACGGCGAAAACAATCGCGGACGATGAGACGCTGTCCACGCTGGGGGAATATTCCGCAAACGCTTCCGTCCCGGCCGCCGCCGCTTTGGGCTGCATATTTGGCGAAATACTGCTGGCGCTCATAGCAGCGTACACGTTGTTGCGGAGGATAGGTTCGCGCTCGCCGCTCGCGCTTATACAGGACGACAGCGGAGTTCGGCGGAAAAAATCTCCGCACGGTAGAGCGCCGCGCGATCAAAGGGCGGACTTGACCTCGACGGCTCCGGCAACGCCGTCTCACGGCGCTGTCGGCAAGATATCCCCCGACATCGTCGAGTCTGCGCGGGAGACCACGTTTTCTCGCGTACGCGCGGCGGCGCAAAAGAAAGGGACGGTTCGGTTTGCCGCGCGGTATATATTGCGTCACGCGCGCCGCTCCGCCGGGAAGTCGGCGCTGGCGCTCGTGCTGGCGGCGCTGCTCTTGTGCGCGATCGGGCAATTTGTGCTGATGAGGCAATCATACGCCGAATTGCGCGACGACACCGTCGTTAAAGCGAACTTCGCCGGAGGATTGCCGTTGAGCTATGTCCCGTCGATCACCGGGAGCGGGTATACTAAAGACCCGTACTACGAAGCTATCGTGGAAGCGAGCATGAATTTAATCAATACCGACTTTATTATTACGAACAATATTTCGCGCCTCACCGGAGAGGATACAGATGTCAAATACGCGGAGGGATTCGACGCGTCGTGTATGGACGCGCCGGGGGAGATAGTGATTCTTGGTGAAACGCTGGCGGCGCTGCACGGAGCAGAACCCGGCGGCGTGGTTCAGGTAGTCCCCAGATTTACACCCGATCAGGTGCGCTACGAATATGTAGAAAACTACAAGATGCTGCATCCGGAGAGCGACATGTCTGACGATGAGATCGCGGCGTTGCTGCGCGACAAAATCGAAGAGGAGATCAGTAAGGCGGCTCAGATTTACACAATAGCCGGTATAGTCTCAACACCGTCGGGTTCGTACAACATGTCGGCGTTCACGCCGGGTGTAAGGGAGGACACAAAGAGTTTTGGATTCTCGATTGAGCTTGACGTGGCGGAGTTCACGCTGGCGGATAACCGGCTTGCGGGCGAGATGCGCGAATACGGGGAGAAAATGGCGGACGGGAGTTTAGTCGGCCGCGTCGATTTCATCATGGACACGAGCAAACTGGATAACCTCGTAAAGACGCTGAATCTGCTCAACGCGCTGTATCCGATTGCCGTCGCGGCTGCGCTGCTGATCGGGGGTTTTCTGTGTTCGCTTGTGATATTCCAGTCGTCGAAAGACGCGGCGATCATGCGGATACAGGGTACTACGAAGCGAAAGACGCGTTTAATATTGGCGCTTGAGCAGATATTCCTCAGCGTCGCGGGGCTGGCGCTTGGCGCGTGCGCTCTGCTGGCGTACAATGGTTCGGAATTGACGGCGGTGGGAGGCTTGGCGCTGTTTACCTGCCTGTACTTCGCGGCAGTCGTCGCGGCGTCTGCTGTCAGTTCCGCCGCCGCGACTCGCAAGAACGTGCTGGAACTTTTGCAAACGAAAGAATGATGGGGGTAATCACTTATGTCAACATTATCAATGGAACGTGTCACGTACAAATACCGCAATGCCGGAACCGCCGCCGTCAAGGAGGCGACGTGCGCGTTCGAGCCGGGGCGGATGTACGCCGTCGTCGGCCCGAGCGGATCGGGGAAATCGACGCTGCTGTCCATGCTCGCGGGCCTCGACCTGCCGTCGGAGGGCAGCGTGCGCTACGGGGAGAAGAGCACGGGCGATATGGATCTCGACCGCTACCGCAGGGAGGACATATCCATGATATTCCAGGCGTTCCAGCTCTTCCCGCTGCTGACGGTAACGGAGAATGTCTGCTACCCGATGGAACTCGTCGGAATGGACCCGAAAGAGGCGAAACACAAAGCTGAGGAGTGTCTGCGCCGCGTGGGGATTACTTCGGAGGAGATGAAGCGGTTCCCGTCAAATCTGTCCGGGGGGCAGCAGCAGCGCGTGGCGATAGCCAGAAGCCTTGCCTCGGGCGCGAGGACGATTCTCGCCGACGAGCCGACGGGCAACCTCGACGCGGAGAACACGGGGAACATCATGGACATACTGGAGTCGCTCGCTCGCGACGACGGGTACTGCGTCGTCGTTGTAACGCACGACATGGAGATCGCGGAGAGAGCGGACGTGGTATACAAGATGACGGATGGAGTCATAGCGGTGGGCGGCAAACAGGCAGCCCCGGATTGAGCCGCATTGCGATAATCGACACGGCGGTCAACGCCGGGTATATCGGCGGCGGAGCGATTGAGTACATAAATTTGTGCGGCGGACGCGAATATGACGATTGCGCAGACGGGCAGCTCAATCACGGGACATTATGCGCTATGGTATTGGATTACTGCGCCAAAGATTACGATCTTGTGAATATGCGGATATTCAATGAGAATAAAGCCAAAGTGTTCGGAGAGATCGGAACTCTGGCCGAGGCGCTGCGACTGTGCATTAAGTTGAATGTGAACGCAGTCAGTCTGAGCGCTGTGTCGTCTATTCTATCGGACTCCAAATATCTGGCTCATCATCAGGATGTGTGGAAGAAAAATAGCGTAAACAATTGAAAACACGCCGCTACCCGGTTATGATATTTGTTGCTGAAACAAAACTCATAAAC
>JAITKI010000103.1 GCA_031278515.1 Oscillospiraceae bacterium
TCCCGCTGTTTCACAAGCGCGCCGTAGCGCTCTTTCGCGTTCGCTTCCGCCCGCGCGAACAGCTCCTCCGCGCGCTCCGGGAACTGCAGCGGCAGCGACGAGTAGCGCACCTCGCCCATTATGAAGTCGCGGTAACTCGCGCCCGGCGCGCGACTGTCGATGGAGAGCGGGTTTTTCCCCTCCGCGGCAAGACGCGGGTCGAAGCGCAGGAGGTTCCAATAGCCTGCGTCCACGGCGCGCTTTGTCTCCGCCATCGCCTTGCCCATCCCGGCGCGCAGACCGTGATTTATGCACGGCGCGTAGGCTATCACAATGCTCGGCCCGTCGTAGCTCTCGGCCTCTATGAGCGCCCGGAGCGTCTGGTTGTAGTCCGCGCCCATCGCTATCTGCGCAACGTAGACGTAACCGTAGCTCATGGCGATTTGGGCGAGGTCTTTTTTCTTCACGCTCTTTCCCGCCGCCGCGAACTGCGCCACGGCGCCCGTCGGCGTGGCTTTCGACGCCTGCCCGCCCGTATTGGAATAGACCTCCGTGTCGAACACGAGCACATTCACGTTTTCACCTGACGCCAGCACGTGGTCAAGCCCGCCGTAGCCGATGTCATACGCCCAGCCATCGCCGCCGAATATCCACATCGAAGGTTTGACGAACAGATCGCTCATCGCGAGGATTTCGCGAGCCTCCTTGCACATGTCGCAGTCGCACCGGTTTTCAACCGTGTTCCAAACCTTCTCAAAGAACTCCGGCGCGTGTTCCCTGAAACCGTCGCGCTCCTCGTCGGTGAACGTCGTCCCCCAGACGAGCGCATCCTCAAGCTCTTTTGCCGCCTCTTTCGACGCCTCGCCTTCATCAGCGGCGGCCAGCCATTTTTCAAGCGCGGGGACAAGCGACGACGGATACTTGCCGTCCTTATATTTTTCGATGAATCTTCCCGCAAGCTCCGCAAGCCGGCTGCGGCGCTGCCCTACCGCCGTCGCCATGCCTAAGCCGAATTCCGCGTTGTCCTCAAAGAGTGAATTCGACCACGCGGGGCCGCGCCCCTGCCTGTTCACCGTGTACGGCGTACTCGGCGCGCTGCCGCCCCAGATGGACGAGCAACCCGTCGCGTTCGCGATATACATGCGCTCGCCGAAAAGCTGCGTCACAAGTTTGGCGTACGGCGTCTCCCCGCAGCCGGCGCACGCGCCGGGGAATTCGAGCAGCGGCGTCTTGAACTGACTGCCCTTTACGGTGTCGGAACCAAACCCCGTGTCCTTCTCCGACACGCGCGCGAACGCGTAGTCGAAGTGCGGCTGGCCCTCCCGCGCGCGTTCTATGGGCAGCATTTCGAGCGCCTTGGTCTTCGCGGGACACTCGTTTACGCACGAGCCGCAGCCCGTGCAGTCGAGCGCGGACACGGCGAGCGCGAACGAATACGCCTCGTTGCCCTTGCCCGACATTTTTACGGCCTTGAAACCCTCCGGCGCGTTTTTGAGTTCCTCCGCGTCGAGCGCGAACGGACGCACCACGGCGTGGGGGCAGACATACGCGCAGCGGTTGCACTGTACGCAATTCTCCGGTATCCACGACGGCGCCTCCGAGTTGATGGCGCGCTTCTCAAACGCCGCCGTACCCGCCGGAAGGAACGAGCCGGATTCCGTGCCGAGAAACGCCGAGACGGGGAGTCTGTCGCCGCGCATGGCGTTCATCGGCGCCATAACCTCCGCGACGTAGGCGGCGGCGTCGGGGCGCGCCGTTTCAACCGCCGGGGAGACGGCGTCGGGCGCGGGATTTTTCCACGAGTCCGGGACGTTTATCTCGACAAGCCGGTTGAGTCCCGCGTCAATGGCCTCTGTATTCATCCGCACGACGTCGTCGCCCTTGCGCCCGTAAGTATCGCGCACGGCCTGTTTCATATACTCCGCCGCCTCGCCGATGGGCAGGATGTTCGACAGCTTGAAAAACGCCGCCTGTAAAATCGAGTTCGTCCTGTTGCCGAGACCCAGCTCTCTCGCTATCTCCACGGCGTCTATCGCGTAGAATTTCACGCCGTTGTCGGCGATATATTTTTTCGTCTCCGCGGGCAGGCGCTCCGTCAGCTCATCCGCGCCCCACGCGCAGTTGGCGAGGAACACGCCGCCGGGCTTCACGTCCCGCGCGATGTCGTATTTTTCGAGATAAGACGGGCTGTGACACGCGACGAAGTCGGCCTTTGAGACATAATACGCCGACTTTATCGGGGAGTCCCCGAAACGCAGATGCGAAATAGTCACGCCGCCCGATTTGCGCGAGTCGTACTGGAAATACGCCTGCGCCGTCTTGTCCGTGCGGTCGCCGATGATTTTGATGGAGTTCTTGTTCGCGCCCACGGTTCCGTCGGAACCAAGCCCCCAGAACTTACAGGAGATGATGTCGGCGGGCGTTGTGATAGGTTCCTCCGCCACGGGGAGCGACAGCCCCGTCACATCGTCCGTGATGCCTATGGTGAAGCTGTTTTTCGGTTCGGGCGAGGATAGATTGTCAAACGCCGCGATGAGCTGTCCCGGCGTCACGTCCTTCGACGCGAGGCCGTACCGCCCGCCGTAAATGCGGACGCCGGGGATCGCCCCCGTCGAGAGCGTCGTAACGACGTCGAGATACAGCGGCTCCCCGTTGGCGCCGGGCTCCTTCGTGCGGTCTAGCACGGCGATTTTTTCCACCGTCCCGGGCAGCGCGGCGATAAAGCGCTCGGGCGACCACGGGCGGTAAAGGCGCACTTTGACTAAACCCGTCTTCTCACCGCGCGCGTTCAGATAATCGACGACCTCCTCCGCCGTCTCACACACCGAGCCCATCGCGACGAGGACGCGCCGGGCGTCGGGCGCCCCGTAGTAGTTAAACGGCTTGTAGTCCGTGCCGATAAGCGCGTTGACCTTGTCCATAGCCGCCTCGACGGCGGCGGGAATGTCCGCGTATTTCGTGTTTATCGCCTCGCGCGCCTGAAAGAAAATGTCGCCGTTCTGCGCGGAACCTCGGAGTACGGGATGGTTTGGGTTGTTCGCCCGCGCGCGAAAGCGCGCGAGACTCTCCGCGTCGAGCAATCCGCCGAGCGTATCGTAGTCCCAAACCCCGATTTTCTGCATCTCGTGCGATGTGCGGAAGCCGTCGAAAAAGTGCAGAAACGGCATGGACGAATCGAGCGCGGCGACGTGCGCGGCGGCGGCGAGATCCATAGCCTCCTGCGGGGAGTTCGAGGCGAGCATCGAAAAACCCGTAGAGCGGCACGCCATGACGTCCGAGTGGTCGCCGAAAATGGATAGCGCGTGCGTGGCGACGGTGCGCGCCGAGACGTGGACGACGGCGGGAAGCTGTTCCCCGGCTATCTTGTACATGTTCGGAATCATGAGCAAAAGCCCTTGCGACGCCGTGAACGTACTCGTCAGCGCGCCCGAGAGCAAGGAACCGTGAACCGCGCCCGCCGCGCCGCCCTCCGACTGCATCTCAACGACGCGCGCCGTCTGCCCGAAGACGTTCAGGCGCCCCTCGGACGCCCATTTATCGATGTACTCCGCCATCGCGGACGACGGCGTTATGGGATATATCGCGGCGACGTCCGTAAACGCGTAGGCGACGTGCGCCGCCGCGGTGTTGCCGTCCATAGTTTTGAGCTTGCGAGTCATTCTTCGTGACCTTCCTTTTCAGATTTAATCCGCCTGTGGTACTCCATTATGCGGAAATTTGAGTAAAATTCCGCGGCGCTGCCGGTCAGCGTATCCGTCAGAGCGCCGCCGCCCGGTCTGAAATAGCCCGTCGGCGTATTGATTACGTCGGTGTACGCCATGAGCGCGTTTGAGGCTTTCATATACCTGTCGCCTCCCCACGAGCACAGCTCGAACAGCTTGTTCATGAGGAAGCACGGTGAAAAGTCCCCGCCCTCGCCGGTAAAGTCGTTGCCGAGAACGGCCTTGGCTGCGTCGTTCGCCCAGATAATATATGGCGTCGTGTACCTGTTATAGAAGCCCTCCTCCGTCTCGGGATCAAGATTTACGCCGATCTCCGCGTACACGGATTCGCTGTTGCCGAGCCACGGCTTGTGGTCTCCGTATATAAGGACCACTACGGGGTCAGGGCTGTCTCTGAAACCGCCGATAAACCCGTCCAGCCGCTGCGTTGTGTCGTATATGCCCGCGAGATAGTTGTTGAGCATGTTGTAGGCCGGCTCGGTGAGTTCTCCCCGCTCGACGTACGCGCCGTTGACAAGCGCCGCGTCGTCGTAGGCGCCGTGGTTTTGGATGGACAGACTGTGGCTGAAATACGGTCTGCCGCGGTCCCTCGACTCGTACATCCGCGCGATCTTGTCGAAGAAATACGCGTCCGACTGGTCCGCGTCCTCAAAGTCGTCTATAAAATAGTACTCGTCAAAACCCAGGGCCTCGTGTACCTCCTCGCGGTCGTAAAACCACCTGTCGCCGGGATGGAAGCCCTCCGCCGCGTAACCTTGATCTTTGAGGTATCGAAGGTACGAGTCCGTCGAGTCCGCATGAGTGTTCAGGCTCGTGTATCCCGTGAGGAAAAGGCGCTCCGTATCGATCGTGCCGCCCGCGAAAATGTTGTCGATGAGCCGTCCGCGTACCGACTCGCGCTGCAGCTTGCGGAGGCCGGCGTACACGTCCACCGTGAAATCGAGCTCGTCAAACGCGGACATGTCGCAGTACGATTCGAGCATGACGCTGATTATATCGACCTTTTCGCCGTCGGGTATCGTGTCGTATTCATACGCGCCGAGCAGCCAGTTCGCAGTCTGCGGCGTGTACCGCTCCGGCATCTTCGGAAAGATATCCTGCACGCTGTATATGAAGGGGTACACGAAGCCCCTGCTGATAAAATCGCTCGTGTGCGTATCCTCATCCGGGATATAGCGGCCCTGCGTTTGCTCATACAGCGAGAGATCCGTATACGCCCCGGTGTACAGCGCGAACGACGCGGCGACCGCGAGCGCGGCGCCCGGCAGCCGGACAAACCACCTTCCGGGCGGCCGCCCGGCGAATTTGCCGAGGGCTGCGGCGGCGGAAACGATGAACGCCCCCGCAGCCCATACCCGCCAATCAACACGGAGCGTGTACGCGCGGCTGAACGTCATGCCGGCCTCGCGCGCCAGAGTTATATTCGCCGCCACAAACGCGTCCCCGAGTACCTGCATCCGGAAAAAATGGACGCACGCCAGCGTCAATACAATCAGCGACACGGACAGGAACGCCGCCCACGCCCGCCCGGTCACAAAATACGCGAGCAGCATAAGCAGCACAGGCGGCACCAGATTGAGAACGACAAGCGGAAATGACGAGAAATACGAGAGGAACATCGGCGTCCCGTAGTCGGCGGCGGCCAGGAGCATTGAGATGAGGCCCACGACGGCGCCCGAAAAAATCAGGGCCGCGTATGTCAGCGGCGCGCTCCGGACCGCCCTCTCGAGCTTTTCACGGACGCGGACGCGGGCGCGCGCCGTCGCGTTGGCCGCCGTTCTTTCCGCGGTAACGGCCATAGCCTTCAAAATTCAACCCTTTCTCCTATGCAGACGTCGAGTTCATCGATCGGTACGCGCTCCTGCCGCATGGTGTCTCGCTCCCGCACGGTCACACGCCCGTCCGTGACGGAGTCAAAATCAAAGGTGACGCAAAAAGGCGTGCCTATCTCGTCCTGGCGGCGGTATCGCTTGCCTATTGAGCCCGTGTCGTCAAAATCCGTCATAAATCGCGCCCTGAGCCGCTCCTGCACGCCGAACGCGGGCTCGGAGAGCTTTTTTGACAGCGGGAGCACGGCGCATTTATACGGCGCGAGCGCGGGATGCAGCCGCAGGACTGTGCGCGCGCCGTCTTTTTCCGTGTCCGCCGCCTCCTCGTCGTAGGCGTCCGTAAGGAACGCGAGCGTGACGCGGTCGGCGCCGAGCGACGGTTCGATGACGTACGGGACGTACCGCTCTCCCGTCTCCTGATCAAAATACTCCATACTCTCCCCTGAGACGCCCTGGTGGGCGGAGAGGTCAAAGTCTGTGCGGTCCGCCACCCCCCACAGCTCGCCCCAGCCGAACGGGAAGAGGAATTCAAAGTCCGTGGTGGCGTTGGAATAGTGGGACAGCTCTTCTTTCCCGTGGTCGCGCTGTCGGAGACTGCCCTCTCTCATTCCGAGTCCGAGCAGCCAGCCGCGGCAGAAGTTCCGCCAGTAGTCGAACCACTCGAGATCCGAGCCGGGTTTGCAGAAGAATTCGAGTTCCATCTGTTCAAACTCCCGCGTGCGGAAGGTAAAGTTGCCCGGCGTTATCTCATTACGGAACGACTTGCCTATCTGGCAGACGCCGAACGGTATTTTGCGCCGTGATGTCCGCTGTATGTTCTTGAAATTGACGAATATCCCCTGCGCCGTCTCCGGACGCAAATATATCTGCGCCGCCGTGTCCTCCGTGACGCCCTGATATGTCTTGAACATCAGGTTGAACCTGCGTATGTCCGTGAAATCCGACTTGCCGCAGTCGGGGCAGGGGATTGCGTTCTCGCGGATGTACTCCGCGAGGGCTTCCTGCGTCATCGCCTCGACGCTGACGCCCGTAATGCCGGTCTCGGCAAGCCACTCCTCCACGAGCTTGTCCGCGCGGCGGCGCGTTTTGCACGATTTGCAGTCGATGAGCGGATCGTTGAACGTAGATACGTGGCCCGACGCCTCCCAGACTCTGGAATTCATGAGGATGGCCGAATCGAGCCCCACGTTGTGGGGGTTTTCCTGCACGAATTTTTTCCACCAGGCGCGCTTGATGTTGTTTTTGAGTTCCACCCCCAGCGGGCCGTAATCCCACGAGTTGGCGAGTCCTCCGTATATCTCGCTTCCCGGAAAGACAAAGCCGCGCCCCTTGCAAAGCGCGACGATTTTTTCCATCGGCTTTTCCGTATTTCGCAGACGGCCCGGGACGCTCTCACCCGCCGTGTTCCCGCCGCCGCCGTTTGCCGTAAGACCGGACATCGCTGACCTCCCAAACGCGGCGTACGCCGCTGCGCCGCCGCTTGAAAATGGTGTGCCTGACGTCCCATTATAAAGCCGCGGCGCACACGTTGTCAATCCCGCCCAAGGCAGAATAATTTCGTTTGTGATGGCTTCGCCATCACAAACGAGTCACGGGAGCTTGGATCTCGCCGTGCGCGGCTCGCGAAGAGCATTTTCCGAGGAATAAATCCCCGGAAAATGCGGAATATAACAATTTTTGCTCCGTCGCACGGGACGCACTCCTGTGCAAAAATTCTTTTCGCCGTAGGCGAAAAGGACGGGAG
>JAITKI010000118.1 GCA_031278515.1 Oscillospiraceae bacterium
AAGCGGGGACGGCGGCGCATCTCCGTCGTCGTCGGACTCCCCGACAGTCTCCGGGCAGCCGGCGGAGGCGGGCGGACAGGAACCGGCGGAGGGCGCGCCGGAGAACACGCCGCCTAGCGGGCAGTCCGCGGCGCCGACGGACGGCGTAGGGTATGTCACGGACGATGTGGATCACTGGGCGCGCGAGGCATACGACTTCGTTTATTACAGCTACGCCCCGTCAAACCTGACGGACCAGATGATCCAAGCGCTCAAACAACTCGCGGAAGCGTATAACTTCAACGTTTCGGATCTCACCGCCAACGGCGACGCGGACGCGTACATCACAAACCTGCAAACGCTGTTGCTTACGGAGCCGGACGGCATACTCTCAGACGTCAACCCCGAGTTCAAACAGCGCGTGGCGGACATCATCAATGAGGACGGCACACCGTGCGTATCGATGTTTAACTTAGTCACGGACTCCGAAGATCGCGCGCTTATCCCCTGCGTGGTCATGGACCAGTTCTACAACGGAGGACGCCAGATCGAGTGGCTTTCGGAAAACTATACAAAGTACTGGGGCGACGGAGCGGACAGATCGGAAATTGCGCTGCTCACACTCGGGTGGTCCGCGAGTATTGATCTCAACACCCGCACGGAGGGGTCTATGGCAAAGTTTCGCGAACTCTTCCCCGGTCAGACGGTGCTGAACGCGGACGGCGTGACGGAATCGCTGACGTCAGAGGGGGGATACAACCTCACAAACAGCGTAATTTCCGCGCATCCGGAGGTAAAATACTGGTTTATCAGCGCCTGTGTGGAAGATCTCGCGCTGGGGGCGGGACGCGCCGTAGAGGCGCTGGGCAAGCAGGATACCGTGCTGATAACCGCCAGCGGCGCCGCGATACTTCCGGGCGAGTGGGACGCGGGCTATGAGGGCGTATGGGTGGGAAACTACTCGGTGTCCCCGTTTCAGTACGCCGGCTCCGCGATCTTCGGACTCATAGCGCTGGCGGACGGTCGCGCCACGATGGGTACGCTGTGGCCGGAGCACATAAACGAGGGAGACCTGGCCGCCAGATACATGATGCAAGCGGACATTATGACGCATGACAACTACAAGCAATACCTCGGCGACATTGTCAGGAGCTTCGGCCTGGAGTACGAGGGATAAAGCGGCCGCATTTACAGGGGAGGTGGTTTCGTGGGTAACGACCGGTCGTTAAGGCGCGTCATTAAATCCAAAAACACCGTTCTTATCGCGATTTTGGCAGCCGTGGTACTGATGTTTTATCTGCTCAACAGCAATTATCTCAGCGGAGACAACTTAAGGGGCGTCATGCAGTCCATGAGCATCACGGGTATAATGGCGGTCGGTGCCGCGTGTCTGCTTATAGGCGGGGGCATAGACTTGGCGACAAGCATGGAGGCGCTGTTCGGCGGCGTTCTGTGCGGACTGCTCATCAAGGCGGGAATACCGTGGCCGCTGTCCGTCCTGCTGACGCTCGCGGCCGGCGGTCTCATAGGCGGGGCGGTGGCGTACCTTGTCGCGCATCTGGGAATGATGCCCTTTATCGCGTCGATAGCGCTATCAAACGTGATACGGGGCGTCAATCTGGTTATGACAAACGCGCAGAACGTCCCCGTACCCACAGAGGGATTTTGGGTGCTGGGGAGCTCGAACGTCCTCAATATAATACCGACGCCGTTTGTGATAATGCTGATTTTACTCGTCATATACGGCTTAGTGCTGCACAAAACGCAATTCGGCAGAAATATATATCTGATAGGCGGCAATCAGTTCGCGGCGCGTCTGTCGGGACTCAGTCCGAAAAAGATAAGAACCATCCTATACGTTAACAACGGCGTTTTGGCGGCCTTTTCCGGTATTGTGGTGGCTTCGCGAATGCATTCGGCCTCGCCGTCCTCCCTGAGCGACTCGCAGATGGACGCGATAACGGCGGCGATTCTGGGCGGCGTCTCGTTTATGGGCGGCTCGGGCGGCATGGGGGGCTGTCTGATCGGCATATTGCTGCTGAACTTCTTCAATAACGGACTCAACGTGTTATCGCTGGAATCACACTGGCAGACTATAGCGCAGGGGGCTCTCCTCATAGCAGCGCTGACGATGGACTACTTCAACGAGAAGTCGAGGGAGAAATCCCTCAAGGCGGGCGCCGCCTTAAAGCAGTGAAAGAGAGGCGGTGGAGAGATGGAACAGTATTTGGAATTTACCGGGATCGGCAAAGCGTATCCGGGCGTGCAGGCGCTCCGTGACATAAGCTTCAGGTGTGACGGCGGAGAGGTGCTCGCGCTGCTGGGGGAAAACGGCGCCGGCAAGAGTACGCTGCTTAAAATATTGAGCGGTGACACGCGCCCGGACGAGGGCGGCATAATAATAGACGGCCGGCCCCAACAATTCTCCGCGCCGTATGACGCCATTAAGGCGGGCGTGAGCGTGATATATCAGGAGCGGCAGCTCGTACCCGCCATGAGCGTAATGGAGAACATCTTTCTGGGGGAACAGCCGAAGACGTCTCTCGGGACGATAGATAAAAAAGCGCTCCGTCAATCCACGCAGGACATAATCGACAAGTTCGGACTCCCGATACGTCCCGACGAGCTCGCCGGAAGGCTGTCTGTCGCGTATCAGCAGATGGTGGAGATAATGAAAGCGTACAGGCGGAATTCAAAGATCATCGCTTTTGACGAACCGACCGCGCCTCTGGCGGACGCAGAGATCGCCATCCTGTTTGACCTGATACGCCGGCTCAAGGAGGAGGGCCGAATCGTTCTGTACGTCTCGCACAGACTGTCGGAGATATTCCGGATAACCGACAAAATCGCGGTTCTCAAAGACGGACGCTTTGTGAAGTACCTCACAACAAGCCGGACAAACGAGCAAGAACTCATACAGGCGATGGTGGGACGCGACATCGGGGACACTTACGCGAATTTGAGGCGAAACGACAAGCTCGGGGACGTCTTGCTGGAGGTTTGCAACCTCGAGACGGAATACCTGCGCGATGTGAGCTTCACGCTGCGCCGAGGGGAGGTACTCGGTCTCGCGGGACTCGTTGGCGCCGGGCGTACGGAAGTCGCGCGCGCCATATTCGGAGCGGACGCAATTCTGGGCGGTGAGATAAGATTCGAGGGGGAAGCCATTGACTTTAGCGAGCCCAAAGACGCCATAGAGGCGGGTATAGCGCTGTGTCCGGAGGACAGAAAGGATCAAGGACTCGTGCTGTGGCGCTCAATCCGCGAGAATATCACGATGCCGGTACTCGGCAGGATAAGGAAGGGGCTGTTTCTCGACCGCGCGGCGGAGGAACATCTGGCGGAGGAGGCCATAGCCAAATACGCCATCCGGACGCCGAGTATAAATAAAATCGTGCGCGAGCTTTCCGGCGGGAACCAGCAAAAGGTCATCCTAGGGCGCTGGACGAACAGCAAAATGACGACAAAACTGCTCATACTTGACGAGCCGACAAAGGGAATAGATGTCGGAACGAAAGCCGAGGTATATCAGATGATATGCGATTTTGCCGGAGAGGGCTTTGGCGTGATTTTTATATCCTCGGAGCTCACGGAGGTCATCAACGTATCCGACAGAATCATTGTGATGCGCAACGGGCGCGTCACGGGCGACGTGACGCGCCGGGAGGCGACGGAGGAGAGCGTCCTCGCCTTGGCTATGACGGATTAAGGGGGGGACCGAGTTTGGAAAAGCAATCGTATATGAGGGGCGTCGTGCGCTCCCCGATGTTCAGTCTGCTCATTTTGTTTGCCGCGCTCGTAATCTACTTTTCCGCGGCTTCGAAGGGCCTGTTCCTCAAGCCTAAAAATCTTGTGAATATACTCAACGCGATGGCCATATCGGCGCTCCTGACCCAGGGCGTGAGTTTCCTCATGATCTCCGGCAAGCTCGACCTCTCCACCGGCGCCAACGGAACGCTCTGCGGTATGCTTTTGGCTTTCCTGTTACAGCACGGAACGCCGGTAGTCATAGCGCTGCCCGTCTCGTTGGCGCTGGGCGGAGTGATAGGACTGTTCAATTCGGTGCTGGTAAATGAGATCAACTTCCAGCCGTTTATAGCCACGCTCGCCTCGACATCCGTTTTTACCGGATTTGTCTACGTGCTGGCGAATAAGAAAGCCATAGATATTAAGAACCCGGTCGTCCTATGGCTCGGAAAAGGGATGATAATCAATTATATACCGGTGTCGGCGGTGATGGCGCTGCTTTTGATGGTCGTCGTAGGCGTAATTTTGCACAAGACCAAATTCGGCAGGCAGATATATCTTGTCGGGGGGAACGCCAAGGCCGCCATGCTCTCCGGGATCAACCCGAAAAAGCTGTCGTATAAGCTGTTTGCCATCTGCGGCGTTTTCAGCTCCCTGGCGGGAATCACGCTGGCGGCGAGGCTGCAATCCGGCACCATAGCGGGAGTTACAAACGCGCGCTTTCAGGGCATAACCGCAGCCGTCCTCGGCGGCATCTCCTTTGGCGGCGGCTCGGGAGGCATGGGGGGCGCGTTCGTCGGGCTGCTTGTGCTGAGCGGCTTCAATAACGGCATGACCGTCGTCGGCCTCAACCCCTATTGGCAGACCGTCGCGTCGGGACTGCTGCTCCTGTTCGCGCTGGCTCTCGACGTATTCCGAACAAGGCGGAACGCGAAAGCATAGAACCTTGAGGAGGTCACATACATGGGTATGAAAGAAGATATCAAAGAGCTTGCCGGTAAGCTGGGGATGAGCATGTGCGGCGTGTCCGGAATGGACAGGTTCGCCACGTCTCCGCAGGGAAAGCATCCGCGTGAGGTACTGCCCGGGTGCAAGTCCGTAATCGCGGTGGGCGTACGCCTTCTCGACGGGACGATACAGGCGAATTTCCGCGCGTTCGAGGATGGCAGAGACGACCTGAAGGGTCTCTATGGGACGTACGGCTACGCAATGCTCCCGAATTTCGAACTCACATACGTGTGCTACAGCATCGCCAGGTACATAGAGGAAAAAACGGACGAGGCCGCCGCTCCGTGTTCCACCGGTCCCATGACAAACGGCGCGCAGATAAGTTTGCGCCACGCGGCCGTCGCGGCGGGGCTGGGAGAGTTCGGGTGGCTGGGCATTGTCCTCACGCCGAAGTACGGCCCGCGCAACCGCTTCGGCGTCGTACTCACAACGCTCGAGTTGGAACCGGACCCGATGTACGGCGGCAAGCCGCTGTGCGTCCCTGAAAAGTGCGGTATATGCGCCAGGGTGTGTCCGTCCGGAGCGCTCAGCAAGTATGAAGACGGCGGCCCGAAACGCGTCGAGATGGGCGGCAAGGTGTCAGAGTACTGCCAGCTCGACTGGGCGAAATGTTTTATGGTGGAAGAGGCCATGAGAAAGGAGTACGGCGGGCGCGAGGATTATTTAACTACCGACGAACCGACGATGAAGGATATTTTCGAGGCGTCCATGAGGATGCCGCACAGCGACGCCGGCCTTCAGCGCGTCGAATCGTGGCACTGCGGTAAGTGTCTGTCGTACTGTCCGACGGGGGACTGGGCGAAGCGGTTCAGCGGAAGGGGCCTGAGCCGCGGCGCGGCGGCGGCGGGACGTTAAATTACCCGCCGCGCGCCGCGGTCGGTTACGGACATGTACAGTATTACATTTCAGCAAATAGAGGCGTTTCTTGCCATCGCGCGGCACGCAAACCTGTCCAAAGCTGCGGAGACCATGTTTGTCTCTCAGCCCGCGCTTAGTAAAATACTGCGGCGGTTTGAGAACGGCGCGGGTTTGCGCGCGTTCACGAGAAGCAATCAGGGAATCGCGCTGACGCGCGAAGGGGAGTACCTCTACCGGACGCTGGAACCACTATACAACGATATAGACAAGGCGCTGGGTGCGGCGCGCGCTCTCTCAGAGGCGTCCGCAAATCTTCTGCGAATCATACAGCCGAGTTCTTATGACGCGTCGGAGGATTTCGACGCGCTCAGGAAAATCGTCGGGGAATACGAGGAGAGGTATCCCGACGTTATCACACTGGAGTCGCTGTACGACTTCAAGGATCTCAGGCGCGCGCTGGAATACAGAGAGGCCGACGTGGCGTTCACGCACGATTTCTCCGTATCGGACCTGCCGGGCATCGCCTACAGGCGCATATCCGAATTTCACATGTACGTCGCGATATCGGGCCGTCGCCCTATAGTCGCGGACGGCGGATTCAGGTTTGAAAAGCTCGGCGGAGAGACGCTTTACGTCGTGCCGAACACGGGAGACCGGCAGGAGAAGGACTTGATGTTCGACAGATGCCGTGAGCTTGGCTTCATTCCGAAACGAGTCGAGTTCGCGCCGAATTTTCAGACGCTGCTGCACATGATCGGACAGGGCAGGGGCTTTGGCATTTGCGGGCGCTTCAACCGCGCCGGCAGGCAAGACGCGGTAGATATCAGGTATTTTCCGCTGCCGCCGACGCATCGGGCGTATATCGGCGTCGCGTGGTACCCTGAGCGTATGTCGAAACAGGCGCGCGACTTTATCGCCATGCTCCCCGACCGCGTCCCTTAGAACCTGTATTCGCAGTCTCTGATACGCGGACTACATCGGGCGGTACACCACCACGCAGGCGCCGCTGTCGATATCTATGGACGGGCGCATGGAGAAGGGCATGGACGCGGCGCACGGCGGCTGCAAGTACAATTCCTGGGGCCATTATTTAATCATATAGAGAGACGCACTCCTCGCCAAAATTTTTCTTGACAACCGGCGCGGCGTATTGTAGTATAGCGGCTGCGGGCGAAGCTGGATAGATTTGCTCGAGTGCGATCCCTTTCAACACGAAAGTAACCGCGTTCTTAGCTAAGGGGCGCGGTTACTTTCGTGTGAGCCCGACGGCCGCTGTTATCAGGATTGCGAACGCGATCATTGAATCTGTCCGCTGTGAGTTCGGTGGCGTGAACCCGCTTTACCCCACCAAGCGGCAAAAACCCCGCCGTGTTCGGCGGGGTTTTTGCCGCCCGCCGCGAGATGGCAGGGTTCGGGGCGGCTTTTCGACGTTATGCGACTTCGCCCATGTGTTAGAGTGCGTACACCCGGCAATACGAATAATTTCGTTTGTGATGGCTTCGCCATCACAAACGAAATTATTCAATACCGGCGCGCCTTGTATTCCGCTTGGCTGTATGTTACAATTGCGGCGCCGCCGGAGGAAAAATTCATAATTGAAAGAAGGTCTGTTATTGGCTTCAAATGTACTGGATCTCAACAATCTGCGGCTGGCGGTGCTGATCGACGCGGAAAACGTGCCGCGCAAGTGTATCAAGAGCGTCATGGAGGAGATTGCGATATACGGCACACCCACCATTAAGCGCATTTACGGGGACTGGACGAACCCGTCTGTCGCCGGTTGGAAAACGACGCTTTTGGAGAACGCCATAACCCCGATACAGCAGTACAGCTACACATACGGCAAGAATTCTTCGGACTCCGCGATGATCATCGACGCGATGGACATTCTTTACACGGAAAAGACGGACGGCTTCGTCATAGTGTCCAGCGACAGCGACTTCACGCGTCTGGCCATACGTCTGCGAGAGGCGGGGCAGCGCGTCCTCGGGATCGGTGAGCGCAAGACGCCCGGCGCGTTTATTGCCGCTTGCGATAAGTTTACTTACATCGAGGTCATACGCGCGAACGCCGTCGAGCCGGCGAAAAACGACGACGCGGTGGCATCGGGAGACGACGCGTCCGCGTCCTGCGCCGCCGTTCCCGAGGCGCCTCCCGAGACGGCCTCTCCCCCGGCGGCCGCGGGGGAGGACGCGTCCGCCCAGACCGGCGACGCGCCCGCCCAGAAGCCGGCTTCAGGCGACCGCTCGCGTTCCGGGCGAAACGGGCGCGCCCCGACGGTGCCGAAGAGCGTCGTCAAGATGATAGCCGACTCCATCTCGGATATTGCCGGCGACGACGGATGCGTGTTCATGGGTGAGCTGGGCAATCTGATCCTGAAAAAGCAGCCGGACTTCGACTGTCGCAATTTTGGCCACAAGAACTTGTCCGCGCTGATAAAGTCCATCGGGAGATTCGGGGTGGATTTCCGCCAGACCTCGGATCCCAACATCAAGCACCCGTACGTACACGACCGTGAGGCGTAAATGGTCGGTAAACGCGCCCGCGGCGGACGCGTGAGCGTCGCCGTCAAGCTGCTTATAGCGCTGGCGCTGGCGTTTGCCGCCGCCGTATACGACAGCAACACACGTATTGACGTCGCGGAATATACGCTGCGCTTCGGAAACCTCCCGGCCTCGTTTGACGGTTTACGTATCGCCTCGCTCTCCGACGTACACGCCGCCCAATTCGGAAAAAATAATGAAAAACTCATCGCGGCGGTGGTTAGGGCAAGGCCGGACATCATAGCGCTCACAGGCGATCTCATAGACGATACGGGACAGCTCGGTATTATCGACACACTTGTCGGCGGTCTTGCGGATATCGCGCCCGTCTACTATGTCACGGGCAACCACGAATGGGACAGCGGCGATATGAGAAATCTGCAAAGTCTGTTGGAGCAGCGCGGCGTGACGGTGCTGCGCAACGCATACATCCCGCTGACAATATCCGGAGAGAGTGTCGTCCTGGCCGGCACGGACGACCCGAACGGCCCGTCGGATATGGTAAAGCCCGAAAAATTCATAGAGGACATCCGCCGGGCGGAGGGAGACAAGTTTCTCATCGTGCTCGAACACAGGAACAATCACCTGGAGATGTATTCCTCGCTCGGCGTCGATCTCATCATCTGCGGACACGCGCACGGGGGTATTGTGAGACTCCCGTTTACGGACGGGCTTGTGGGTCCGTCGCGGGAGATTCTGCCGACATACACAAACGGCGTGTACACTGCGGGCGCGACGAGTATGCTGGTCTCGCGCGGAGTCGGCAACCACACGGGGTATCCCCGGTTCCTGAACAATCCGCACATACCGGTGGCGGTACTTCGTCGGAGCGCCATACGCGTCGAAACTAAATAGCGGCTTCGTTTCCCGAATATTTTCGTTTGTGATGGCTTTGCCATCACAAACGAGTCACGGGAGCATGGATCTCGCCGTGCGCGGCTCGCAAAGAACATTTTCCGAGGAATAAATCCCCGGAAAATGCGAAATATTAC
>JAITKI010000045.1 GCA_031278515.1 Oscillospiraceae bacterium
ATGCACAAGTCGCTCGGCAACGGCGTGGATCCGCAGGACGTCATCGAGCAATACGGCGCGGACATCCTGCGCCTGTGGGTCTCCTCCACCGATTACACGACCGACGCGCGCATATCGAAGGACATCTTGAAACAGCTCTCGGACATTTATCTCAAAATCCGCAACACGGCGCGGTACATTCTCGGCAATCTCGACGGCTTCGACCCGGAAGTGCCCACGCCGCCGGAGAATATGCTCGAAATTGACCGCTGGGCGCTCTCTCGCCTGAACGAGCTCGTCCGGCGCGTGCGCGCGAGCTATGATAAATACGAGTACCACCCCATCTATCACGGGATACACAACTTCTGCGCCGTGGAGATGTCGAGCTTCTACCTCGACGTCATAAAGGACAGGCTCTACTGCGACGGAGAGACGAGCCGCTCGCGGAGAAGCGCGCAGTCGGCCGTATACACAATTTTAGACGGCCTTGTCCGGATGCTCGCGCCGATACTCGCGTTCACGGCCGAAGAGATATGGGCCGCAATGCCGCATGGCTCGGACGAAGACGCCGGAAGCGTCCTGTACAACGACATGCCGGAATATTCGCCGTCGCTCGCGCTGACGCCGGAGCAGACGGCGCGCTGGGATACTCTTCTGACGCTGCGCTCGTGCGTAAACAAGGCGCTCGAGCTCGCGCGGGCGGAGAAAATCATCGGCAAACCTCTTGACGCCGAGGTGACGGTATATCTGGGTGAGGGGACGGACGCGCTGCGCGAGGCTGTGGACGGAGCTCGCCTCGATGCGCTCTGCATAGTTTCAAAGGTGAACGTCGCGCGCGGCGCCGGTGAGGGGTACGCGCCGGATGAGCTGCCCGGGGTCACGATTTCCGTTGAGCAGTCGGCCGATCCGATGTGCGCGCGGTGCTGGACGCATAGCGGGAGCGTTGGAAGCGACGCGCGGTACGGCGATTTGTGTCCGCGCTGCGCGGACGTCGTATCTGAGCGGCGCGGTGAGTGCGGAGGCGCTGCGAAGTAAAACGAAAGGCATGGTCGTATAAATGGCATTCTTCATTTTCGCGGCTCTTGTAGTCTTGCTCGATCAGCTCTTCAAATATTGGGTGACGACGGCGGTCAGCCCGGGAGAGCAGCTGGAGATACTGCGCGGCGTGCTACACATAACGAATGTCAGGAACTCCGGTGCGGCGTTCGGACTGTTTTCGGATATGCGATGGCTGCTTGTCGCGATATCGGGTGTCTGTATCGCCGCGCTCGTGTTCGTTATCATCCATTACAGGGATAACTCGTGGGGAAAGCTCGGCCTAGCGGGGGTGCTTGGTGGCGCGCTTGGCAATTTTATCGACAGGCTGGCGCTCGGCGATGTCATCGACATGTTTGAACTGGAGTTCGTCAAGTTTGCGATATTCAATGTCGCGGACATATTTATAACGGTGGGCGGCGTAGTATTCTGCCTGTCAGCCATCGCGCGCGCGCCGTCGCGCCCGGAGACTGTTGGGGTTGACAGGCTGGTTGCGGAACATACGGATGTCTCAGACGCCGATACACTCTCCGCGCGCCGTGTATTTTCGGCGGATCGCCCCGCTCCCGCGGCGAAGCGGCCCGCGACGCCGCGCGCAGCCACGCGCGAATACGCGGACGCGGACGCCGGGCAATTCACCGTCGAGTCGATCCTGGAGGAATATCGCGCGCAGAAGCTCGCGCCCGGGCATGACGACGACAAGGATGCGGATTGAGGCCGCGCAAGACGGCGTAAGGCTTGACGTGCTGCTGCCGGGGTTGATGCCCTCCGGCCTCAGCAGGAGCGCCGCCGCGAGGCTGATCGCCGACGGACACGTCACGGTGGACGGCGCGCCAGTAAGCAAGAGCTACCGCGTGTCGCGCGGAGATGTATTTGACGTCGAGATCCCGGCGCCGGAGGCGGCGGATATAGAAGCGCAGGACATACCGCTCGACGTTGTGTTTGAGGACGGCGACGTCATAGTCGTCAACAAACCCAGAGGAATGGTTGTACACCCGTCGCCCGGACATCCGGACGGTACGCTTGTCAACGCGCTGCTCAGCCGTTGCGGCGGCAGTCTCTCCGGTATAGGCGGGCAGAGACGTCCGGGGATAGTCCACAGGATAGATAAAGATACATCCGGGCTGATAATCGCGGCGAAAAACGACGCCGCGCACCTCTCGCTCAGCCGCCAGCTCCGGGACAGGACGCTGGGACGCGTGTATGAGACGGTCGTGTACGGCGTCGTCAAGGACGACTTCGGCGTGGTAGACGCGCCGATAGGCCGTCACCCGGGCGACAGGAAGCGCCAGGCCGTCGTCACGCGGGGCGGCGCGGCGCGCGCGGCGGTGACGCGTTACGAGGTCGTCGGACGCTATGCGCGGCACACCCACCTGCGCTGCCGTCTTGAGACGGGCAGAACGCACCAGATACGCGTACACATGGCGTACATCGGGCGCCCGGTGCTGGGTGATCTCGTGTACGGGCGTCGTCGCCCGGAGTTTGGGCTTTACGGGCAGTGTCTGCACGCGCGGGAGTTGCGTTTTGTTCACCCCGCTACGGGCGAGCCGGTCGCGCTGATCACGGAGCTTCCGGAATATTTCCTGGAAATACTGCAAAAGCTGGGACCCGCCGCTCGGTGAGACGCCCGATATCGAAACCGCAAGCGGGCGAGTGATGGAGAGAAATTCGGGCGAGCGGACTGAAACGGCGGTTTAACGCGGGAGACGCAGGTCGGAGGACAGACAGCCGGCATCATATGGACGAAAAAGACCGGGCAGATGAATAACTGCGGGATGGAGGAGTTGGCGGCTTGAACATTGATTATTTCGCGATAGTATTCCCAATAGCCGCCTTGGTGTGCCTGGCGATGTTCTTCCGCTATTACGTCAGGGCGTCGCGCTCGGCGGGCGTCACGCTCGACTGGATTGATCAGACGATGGGCAAGCGGCGCTTCGAGTTGAAGTTTCAGCGCTACCCAATGGACGGAAAGCGCGATTCGGCGCCGCTCGCCGTCATAACTGCGCTGTTCGCGGCGCTCGCTTTTCTTGGTTTGGGTGATACAAAAGCGCCGCAGAGTTATTACCGGTTCACGCCTGAAAGCGGCCCGGCGCTCATCTGGCTGGATGAGACGGTCGAGCTCGGAGATATCATGTTTTACACCGGGCTGTGGACGGGCGGATATACGTTGGAACTGTCGGCGGATGGCGTGAACTGGGATGAGCAGCTTCCCGCCGAAGGCAGCAAATACGCTATGGATCAGCCGCACTCGCATCTGTTCAAATGGCGCCTTGCCGATCTGAACGCGGACAATCAGCCGGCGCGGTATATCAGGATAACGGCACAATCCACGCCGATAGAATTGGGAGAGCTTGCCCTGATAGACGCGGAGGGGGAGGTTGTTCCGGCGCGGAGCGTCTCGTTCGCTCCGGCGCTCGACGCGCTTTTCGACGAGCAGGAGCTAGTGCCGCCGTACCCGACCTATCTCAACAGCATGTATTTTGACGAGATATACCACGGCCGCGCCGCGTTTGAAAATCTGCGCGGCGTACATTCCAATGAAAACTCGCACCCGCCCCTCGGCAAGGCGATAATATCGCTCGGCGTCACGCTATTCGGCATGACGCCGTTCGGCTGGCGGTTTATGGGCGCGCTTTTCGGCGTCATGATGCTGCCGGTGTTCTATATTTTACTGAAAAATATGTTCGGGAAAACGGTTGTGGCGGCGTGCGGTACGCTGCTGTTCGGGTTCGATTTCATGCGTTTCGTGCAGACGCGCATAGCGACCATCGACACCTACGGCGTTTTTTTCATTCTTCTGGCATACTTGTTCATGTTCCGGTACATAACAAGCAACGCGCGCGGTGAAAAAGGCGCGTTGCGCGACTCGCTGAGGCCGCTCGCACTGTGCGGGCTGTCGTTCGGCGTGGGGTGCGCGTCGAAGTGGATAGTCGTGTACGCCGGCGCAGGTCTGGCGGCGCTGTTTGCGCTGCGGCTGATTGCGGTCCGGCGCGATTTCGCGCGCGGCGGCACGCCCGGTTTCAGGGCGTACCTTGTAAAGACGCTGCTGTTCGCCGGACTTGTATTCGTCGTCGTCCCGGCGGCGATTTATATCCTCAGCTATATACCGAACGGCGCGGCAAGCGGCATGACGGTGAGAACAGGAATGTTGAAGAATCCCGCGTATTACAAAATGATATGGGAAAACCAAAAATTCATGTTCTCATATCACAGCAAGCTCGTGGCCGAGCACAGCTACTCGTCGATGTGGCTCCAATGGATCGCGGACGCGCGTCCGATCCTGTATTTCAGGGCATACTATAACAACAACAGCTTAAAATCGGCGTTCGCGGCGTTTGGCAATCCCGTCGTTTGGTGGGGAGGTTTTATGGCGATAGCGGCGCTGACGGCGCTGTTTGTGCGGCGGCGTGAAGAGGCGGCGCTGTATATATTGGTGGGTTACGTGTCGCAGATTGCGCCGTGGCTGCTCATATCGAGAATAGTTTTTATATATCACTATTTCCCGAGTACGCTGTTTTTAATCCTCGCGATCGCGCACGTCATGAACACGCTGCTCGAACGCGAATACGGGCGATACAAGGCGGCGGTATACGGGTATACGGCGTCGGCGGGCGCGCTGTTTGTGATGTTCTACCCCGCGCTGACCGGAGTGCCGGCCCCGGAGTGGTATTTTAAGTATTTTCTGCGCTGGCTACCGGGCGCGTGGCCGTTTTAGCCGTCTCGTTTGCCGCAGATTCACCTTGGCAAACACAAAGCGGGAGAAAGGCGAGAGCAGTTCAAGCGGAAGTTCGTTCCTACGGGACGTTTTCAGGGGTGGTTTTTTGCGACGGATTACAAATAAAATCTGTGCGGGGGTTATCGCGCTGGCGCTTGTGCTGGCGGTTCCGGGTGGCGTCATCGCCGCCGGAGAGGATTTTCCCGACATCGCGGATCACTGGAGCCGCGATGTCATGCGGCGCGCGTACGACGCCGGTCTTATAGAGGGTTACAAAGGCGAGCTGCGTCCGGACGATCCGGTTACGGGCGCGCATATCGCAGCGATTCTTGTCAGAGCGCTTGCCGTACCCGCGGACGGAAGCGGCGCCGGGACGGAGCGGTGGTACGACGGCGTAGTGGAGGCCGCGCGTGAGATGGGATTTTTGCCGCCCGATATGGCGCCGGATAGGGCGGCGACGCGGGAGACGGCGTTCCGCGCGATTTTGAACGCGTTCCAGCTTCCGCGCGCGCTGCCGTACACATCGTCGCTCAATAAATTTTCCGATGCGTTCGCGTACGGCGCGGATACGCGAGAAACTATGGCCGCAGCCGTTGAGACAGGTATCGCGACCGGAGACGCCGGGCGGCTGCGGGCATCGGATCCTATCACGAGAGCGGAATTTATAACGGCGCTGTTTCGCGCGGTTCCGATAGGCGGGGAGGGCGGCGTCATATGCGGAGAGGCGTCGATTGAGGACGTCTCGCTCGACGGCGACGTGTGGTTCGCGTATGACGCGGACAGAATAAGCCTGAGCGGCGTTACCGGCAAGACTGCTGTCGTCAGGTCGGGTTGTCTGGAGAAACTTGAATTTTCGAACAACACGCGATTTGCGCGTTTTGTGCTTGCCGCGCGCGGCGGCGACATCAAGCTCGATATGGGGCGTCGCGCCGTCGCGCGCACGCTTGTAATAGGCGACGGCAGCGGCGCCGTCACGGTCGCCGGCAATGCCGAGACGATTGAGGTGGCGGGCGTCGGGCGCCGGGTGACGGTGTCGGGCGCGGCGAGCGGCGTAGTCATATCCGGAAGCGGCTGCTCGGTCGTCATAGCGGCCGGGGCGGATATCGGTGAGCTTGTCGTTCTGGGCGGCGGCAACAAAATATCGCTTGGGGCCGGGGCGGACACGCTGGAGCTGTACGGCTCGGGCAACGCGTTCACCGGCGGGGGGCGTATTGGCAGCGCCGTGATCCATGACCTCAAATTTAATATTGATAAACCCGGATTTAAGGCTGATAAACTGACGGCAAGCCGAGATTATGGACTCGAGTCGGCAAATGTTCCCGTTCTTGACGCGCCCGAAACGCTGCCCGTCGGAGCGACACTGGAGGCGACGCTCACGCTGGGCTCGCCGCTTGACCGCGACTGCCGCGTCGTGTGGCGGCTCGACGGGTTGGCGGAGGACGTCGGTACAATCGCCGCGGGCGACTTGCGGAATGTGTTTTCGTATGATTTCACCTATACAAGGGATACGCCCGCCTCCGCCGGGATTACGTGCGAACTCTTCTACGTGACTAAGGACGGCGCCTCGCAGACGCTCGCTCTCGACGCGGAGACCGCCGTGGAGAATCACGGCGGAAAATACTACGGCGAGCTCGACGCGAAGCGCGTACTTGCGCTCGTGAAGACGGAATACGCGGGCGACTACACGACGCAGTACGCCGTTGACAATGATTACGAGGACTTCGAGAAAGAAATCTGGGTGAACGTTAAGGGGTATGAAAGCGACACCGCATATCTCATATGGGTGAATATCGCCACACAGCACGTCAACATATTCGAGGGCGGCGCGGGGGAGTGGAAGCTCGTCCGCAGTTGTCTTGTCGCGACGGGCGCGGGCAATCCGACGCCGAAGGGCGTTTGGAAGACGACGTATAAACAGGAAAACGGCTGGACTACGAAGACGTACACCGTGAGGCCGGTGGTGAGGTTTAAGGGGGGCGGATACGCGTTCCATTCGAGACTCTACCGTCCGGGTACGTGGACGCTGGCGGACCCGAGCATAGGATTTCCCGTCAGCCACGGGTGTGTGCGTATGCTTCAGGAGGATATACAGTGGATATTCGACAATATCCCGGATGGCACGACGGTAGCGGTATATTGACCGGAAAGGGGTTGGACGACATATGATAGCGCTCGCTTGCGATCACGGGGGCTTTGCCTATATGCGGGAGTTGAAGCTCCATCTCGACGGCAGGGACGTCGCGTATGAGGATTTCGGGACTCACTCCGGCGACAGTTGCGACTACCCTGAGTTTGCGGAAAGAGCCGCGCGCGCCGTCGCGTCGGGCGTCTGCTCCGCAGGTATACTGATATGCGGGACGGGTATAGGCATGTCCATCGCGGCAAACAAGCTGTCGGGTATAAGGGCCGCGCTTTGCTCGGACTGTTTTTCCGCGGAGATGACGCGGCGCCACAACGACGCGAATATCCTGGCGCTCGGCGCGCGCGTCATAGGCGTTGGGCTGATGCTGAAAATTGTCGATGTATTTCTCGACACCGGATTTGACGGTGGACGCCATTTAAAGCGCGTCGAGATGATAAGGGAACTGGAAAGGATTACAAATTGTCAAGATACGTGCCGAACACCTACAGGAACCGCCGCGCGGCCCGAATAGCGCTGACTGTCGCGCTCTCTCTCGTGCTGGCGTGCGTTATCGCGGCGGTGGCGCTCTTTTTCGGACTGAAAAAGTATGTGGTATACACCCAGGACGGTAAGCTCCGGCTGGAGATACCGTGGCTGGAAGATACGGCGGTCCCGTCTGCGGCGTCCTCGTAAGGGGCGATTTTCAACGGGATTTCCCCCGTCCGCGCGGTAATTGTCGATCTCTTCGGCCGGTATTTCCACACCTTCAGCGACACGCAGCGGGTCAAAATCACTCCGTTTCATCTGCTCAATCAAAAATGTGGGCGTACCCGTCTTGAACCAGTAGTACGCGAATTCCTGATCGGCCAGTGTGTGTTATCGTTCTATGGTAATGTCACCATTTAGAGCGTTCTGTGATAATGTCAGTATGTAAAATGTGGAGGACTGCCTTCGGATGCTTAGGGTTCAACCTTATGCAGCGGAAAGAAGCCCAAAAGTGTAATTGGTGATTTCCGAACAAATTTTGTATATTCCAATGGGATCTTTTGCCCCGCTCGCGCCAGTTGTGAGGACTACTACGCCGTTTCTCGTTATTGTGTTATAGACGACAGCGTTGAAAACGCCGTAGGCCGATCCGGTGTGCCAGTAAACGGCGTCTTGGCCGAAAGCGCCCCAACTGTACCTTAGCGGCGCGCATTGCAAATAAGCGCCCGTGTACCCGACGGATGTTTCTATTTGCGCGACGGAGTCCTCTGACAAAACCCGAACGCCGTTATAAACTCCGCCGTTTGCCAAGACAGCTATCAACTTTGCGAGATCGGAGGCGCTTATTGTCAATCCACCCGCAAACGCCGTGCCGCTCGCTCCCGGGTATGTGTTGCCGACGTTTGCTTTCTGCGCTGACGCGCTGCGCGCTATCGCGCCGTTCGCGCGGTACAAAACGGCGATATTATCTGTATTGATAAGACTTCCGGAACCAAAAGCGGCGTCTATACCGAGCGGTTCGAACAGCATTCGCCTTGCGTAGCTGTTAACCGTCTCATTAGCGGCGACCTCCAGCGTCACGCCGAGTACTGCGAAACCGTAATTGTTGTAGATATGTGAGCTGATCGCCCCCGGCTTTACCCTGCTGAACGCGTTGCCGCCGAGTAAGCGACTGCGTATAGAACTGCCCGATCTGCTCGCGTCGTCTCCAAGCGCGGAGATTGAGGACGTGTGTGTGAGGATGTGTCTTATTGTTATGGGAGTGTCTTTGTAGTAGGGGTTGCGCACGGCGCCGCCCCAATATTCGCTGATATCCGAGTCAATATCAATTATACCCTGCTCCTGCATACTCAGCGCGACCATTCCAAGAACGACCTTTGAAAGCGACGCGACGCGCATCGGTGTCTCAGCCGTCATTGCGCGACTCGCGCGCTCCGCGTATCCGTATGCGTACGTGCCTGAAATTTCCCCGCCCGCTATCACCGCGACCTCAACTCCGCCGTAAGCCCCGTACTTCTTTGAGATTCTGACGACCTCCTCCGCAATCTCCTTTGATCGCTCCTGTATTGTGTAATAGTCATCGCTATGCAAGTCCTCCGCAGGCGGGGAAGATTCAGGCGGAGGTTCCTCAAGCCGCGCCGTCTCTTCGTCCGACGCCGGAGGCGTCGGGTCGATCGGGTTCAGCAGGACTCGATAAATATCAGTCGGAGTAGAGGCCAGGATGGCGGTTGCCAGCAGCATTGCTTTCATTGCGTCTGCGGAATACGCGCCCGTCTCGATGGCTGCGTCCGCGGCGGGAGCGCGGGCGGGGAACGGCGTCAGAGTCATTACAAACGCCAGCGCCGCCGCAGTAGCTGCCCGATGTATGTGCTTCATTGTCATTACCTCGATTTTTTCTTTTCTTTAGGTCTCGACCCCTGTAACGATGGGCAAATAAGGCAGTGGTTAAAAACTGGATAAAAATGTATACTTTTTTAACCAGGGGGTATTGACATTCTTGGGATAATATGATAAATTTCGCTCGTAGGTCGAATTCACCGGTAACGACGGGCTTTTTGTCGGTTTTTTGACGAATGTCAGTGACTGCGCGAGGACGCAAAACACCGGCGCAGAGAACTGGTTAAAAA
>JAITKI010000046.1 GCA_031278515.1 Oscillospiraceae bacterium
GCGCGGGGCATTATTCCGGGCGTCCGGAAGATGACATCCTCCGTCAGGCCGTCGAGATACCCCCCGCCGAGCGCGAGCCCGGCGCCGAGCGCCTCAAGCTCCGGCGCGATTTCCCCGAGTTCGGCGGCGGAGCGCCTGTCGCGGACCGTGACGTCGAGACCGGCGCGCAGCAGCAGTCGGACGAGCGGCAGATTCGACACGCCGAGCCCCAGCACGGCGATCTTCCGTCCGCGCAGACTGTTCGTATATTCGTCAAGTCTCAAATGAGGCGCCGCCTTTCAAACGATTCCGCAGAGCTTTGCCGCAACGCGGCGTCCGGAATAAAGCGCGCGTTTTGCCCTCCATGTCGGCGGCGGGCAAAACGCGATTTCAACGGAAAGCCCGGCTTGCTTCAGCCTTTCCGCTCGGAGAGCGTCCGGGCGAGCCATACCAAAAACGCGCCGTCCGCGAAAGCGGGCGCGAGCGCGTCGATTGCCTTTTGCGTCTCCTCGCGTATCAGACGCTCACATTCCTCCGCGCCCAGCAGCGACGCGAAAGTGCTCTTGACATTGTATGCGTCGGCTTGCGCGGGTTTGCCGAGCGTTTCCGAGTCCGATTCCACATCCAACACGTCGTCGCGTATCTGGAACGCGAGCCCCAGCGACTCGGCGTAGCGTTCGGCGGACTCGACGAGCGCGTCGCCGCCTCCGGCGGACTCGACGCCCATCCGGGCGCAGGCCATAAACAGCGCGGCGGTCTTGCGCGCGTGAATCTGCTCAATCTGCCCGACGGCGAGGCGCTTGCCTTCCGCCGCCATATCGAGCGCCTGCCCGCCGCATATGCCGTCGGGTCCGGCGGCGCGCGCGAGCGTGAGCGCCATCCGCGCCGTCCGCTCAGGCGGCAGAGGTGAGAGCAGCACGCGCTCAAACGCCGCCGCCTGGAGCGCGTCGCCGGCGAGCGTCGCCATCCACTCGCCGAACACGACGTGGTTTGACGGCTTGCCGCGCCGCGTATCGCTGTCGTCCATACACGGCAGATCGTCGTGTATGAGCGAGTATGCGTGCAACATCTCCGCGGCGCACGCGGCGCCGAGCGCCGCCCGTTCGCCGCCCCCTGCGGCGCGGGCGAACTCGAGCGTTAAAACGGCGCGCACGCGCTTCCCGCCGGCGTTCAGACTGTAGCGCATCGCGTCCAGAAGCGCCCTGTGCGGCGGATCGCCGGTGAAACATTCGGAGAGCGCGCCTTCCGTCATCGACACGAGACTCGCGAACCTGCGCCGCATCGCGTCATTCCCCGGGGTCAAATTCCGTCTCCTCCGGTTCGCCGTCGGCGCCCTTTTGCAGCAACGTCACCTTCTGCTCGGCGGCGTCGAGCAGCATACCCGCGCTCCGCAGCAACCGGGCTCCCTCCTCGAACAGCGCCAGCGATTTGTCGAGCGGGGCGTCGCCGCGCTCCAGTTCGCGCACTATCTCTTCCAGACGCAGTATGGAAGTCTCAAAATTGTTCTCGGCCATTAAGCAATCTCACTTTCGCAGACGCGGCATTTCATCTCGTCCTTTTGGAGCCGCACGGTTATTATATCGCCGGG
Source organism: Oscillospiraceae bacterium (assembly GCA_031278515.1). Taxonomy (GTDB): domain Bacteria; phylum Bacillota; class Clostridia; order Oscillospirales; family Oscillospiraceae; genus JAISBX01. The sequence continues at coordinate 1,568 of JAITKI010000046.1, forward strand.
CGCCACGTCGGACGACGCCTTGACTATCGAGCCGGCGGGGGCGCGGACGATGGCGTAGCCGCGGCCGAGCACTTTGAGAGGACTCAGCGCGTCTAGCGACGCCGCCGCGCGCGCAAAGCGCTCGCGGCCGCGATGCAAGGTGAAAGCCGCCGCCGTCGCCAGACGCTCTCGCGTTATATCCGCCAACTGGCGCTTGTCGTCGATATAGCTCATCGGATCCGTCAGACAGCGTCTCGACGCCAGAGCGTCGAGACGCGCGCGCCGCGCCGACAGTACGCGTCTCAACGCCTGCGCCGCCCGAAGCTCCAAGGACGCCAGACGCCCCCTTATCTCGGACATATCGGGCGCCGCGAGTTCCGCCGCGTTCGACGGCGTGGCGGCGCGGGCGTCGGCGACAAAGTCCGATATGGTCACGTCGGGCTCGTGGCCCACGGCGGAGATCACGGGTATTTCGGATGCGAATATCGCCCGCGCCACGCGTTCGTCATTGTACGCCCACAGATCCTCAATAGAACCGCCGCCGCGTCCCGTTATGATCAGATCCGCGACGGAATTGGCGTTGGCGTACCGGATGGCGTCGGCTATCTCCGAGGGCGCCTCGGCGCCCTGTACGCGCGCCGGCAGCACCTTGACGCGCGCGAGAGGCCAGCGGACGCCGAGTACGCGTATGATGTCGCGCACGGCCGCGCCCGCCGGCGATGTTATAACGGCTATTCTCTCCGGAAACGCCGGAAGCTGTTTCTTGTGTTCACGATCAAAGAGACCCTCCGCGAGCAGCTTTTCTTTCATCTGCTCATACGCCGCGTGCAGATCGCCTACGCCGTCCGGCGAAAGCTCCGAGACGTAGAGCTGATACGCCCCGTCGCGGGGGTACACCGACACCCGGCCGAACACCACGACGCCCATCCCATTCTCCGGCCTGAACCGCAGTCCGGACGCGTCGCGCTTGAAAAACACGCACCGCAGAGAGCTGTTTTGGTCTTTGAGTGTGAAATAGTGGTGTCCCGAGGGATACGTCTTGTAATTGGACAGCTCCCCGCGCACACATACCGCAGAGAGCGGCTCGTCGGCGTCAAAAAGCGATTTGATATACTCGTTGAGTTCCGTTACGCCTACGACGCGGCCGCCGCTATTCAACGCGCGCCTCACCTTGCCCTTCAGATTCCGCCGTCCGCTCCGCGGCCAGCTCCGTCCGCGAGAAACCGCCGAGCACACCGTTGATGAACGCGACCGTCTCCGCGGCCTCATAGCGCTTGCCGAGTTCCAGAGCCTCGTTGATGGCAGCGGCGTTTGGAATATCCGGCATATACAGCACCTCGAACATGGCGGTTTTGATGATAGCCGCCGCAACGCGCGACACTCTCTTGCTGCGCCGATCCACGGAATACCTGCCGATGTAGCCCTCAAGCTCCTCCGAGCGCTCATACACGCCCTCCACGACGCGCCGGATATACGGAAGCTGCTCCCCGGGCGGCCCCCCCGCGCAGACGGGATCCTCCTCCGCGAGAGTCGCGTAATACTCGCCGCCGAAAATATTCTCAAGCGCCCACTGTGCCGTCAGTCCGCCCTCGGACACGGCGAACACGACGCGCATCGCGAGTTCCCGCGCGGCGCTTCTCGTCATTTACACTTCACCTGCCGCCCATGCGCTCCATCGCCCGGACGACATTCTCCCTGCTGCCGAAGGCCGTAAGCCGGAAGAAGTATTTGCCGTTCTCCCCAAAACCCTCTCCGGGCGTCCCTACGACGTTTTTATCGCGCAGCAGCTTGTCAAAATACGCCCACGAATCCAAGCCGTCCGGACAGCGCATCCATATATACGGCGCGTTGAGTCCGCCGGTAAACCATATCCCCCGCGCGCTCATCGCGTCGGCGATAATTTTGGCGTTTTCGAGGTAGTACGTCACGTTTTCCATGCACTGCGCGAGGCCCTTAGGGGATAGCGCGGCCTCCGCCCCGCGCTGCGTGATATAGCTCACGCCGTTGAACTTCGTCGTCTGGCGCCTCCGCCACAGCGCGTTTATCTTCACGCCGTCCGCCGTTAGCGAGCGCGGCACGACGGTATAGCCGCAGCGCACTCCCGTAAAACCGGCAAGTTTGGAAAAGGAGCATATCTCGATGGCGCATCCGCGCGCGCCCTCTATCTCAAAGATACTCGTCGGGATTTCCCTGTCGCGCACAAACGATTCGTACGCGGCGTCGAAAAAAATGACCGCCCGGCGCCCGAGCGCCCACTCCACCCACGCTCCCAACTGCTCGCGGTTGTACGCGGCGCCTGTGGGATTGTTCGGGGAACACAGGTATATTATATCGGGCTCCACGCCGGGCGGAACGTCGCCCGGAGACGGCAGAAACCCGTTTTGCTCGCAGCCGTCGATGTAATGTATGGCGTGGCCCGCCATGACGTTTGTATCGACGTACACCGGGTAGACCGGATCCGGTATGAGCGCCGACGCGTCCGGCGCGAACACGTCTAGCAGATTGCCAGCGTCGCTCTTGGCGCCGTCGGAGACTATTATCTCGTCCGGTTCCAGCTCCACGCCCTTGCCGGCGTAATAACCCGCGATGGCCTCTCGCAGGAAATCGTAGCCGACTCCGCCGTCGTCGTACCCTCGGAATGTCGCGGCGTCCCCCATCTCGGCGGCCGCGCGGCGCATCGCCTCCACTACGACGGGCGCGAGCGGGCGCGTCACGTCGCCGATCCCGAGCCGGATTATCTCCGCCTCCGGATTTTCCGCCTTATATGAACCCACTCTCTGCGCTATCGTCTTAAACAGATAGCTCTCCTGCAAATTGAGATAATTCTGATTTATTTTCAAATGAAACACACCGCTCTTTCCATGTCCGTCCTCGTCTCAATACCCGACGGGCGCGTTTCTCCCGCGCGAGACGCCATATTATACACTGAAGGCTGAATTTGCGCAAGTAGCCCCGGACACGAAATGATTCAAGTTGAATCATTTCGTGTGCGGTAGTTTTCGCTCTCCCGTCCTTTTCGCCTATGGCGAAAAGAATTTTTGCACAGGAGTGCGTGAAGTCCTTCGACTTCGCGGGGGCCCCTATATGACGATGCAACAATTGTAATATTTCGCATTTTCCGGGGATTTATTCCTCGGAAAATGCTCTTTGCGAGCCGCGCACGGCGAGATCCATGCTGCCGTGACTCGTTTGTGATGGCAAGGCCATCACAAACGAAATTATTCAAGTTTCTTTATTATGGACACGGGCGGCGCGATGTGGTACAATACCCGCATGAGGACGGATGTGCTTGGAGTCGGGTTTGACGATACGACCGTCGCCGAGGCCGCAAAGCGGGCGGCGGAGATGATTTTCAGGGGCGAGCGCGGCTATGTCGTGACACCGAATCCTGAGATCGTTTGGATGTGCCGCAAGAACGCCGAACTCAAGGAAGCGGTAAACGGAGCGGCGCTCGTCCTTGCGGACGGCGTAGGCGTCACGTTGGGCGCGCGCATACTCGGCCGCCCGCTGAAGGCGCGCGCGCCGGGCATCGACTTCATCGAGGCTCTCTTTGGTCTGATGTCGTCAGAGGGCGGGCGCGTCTTTCTGCTCGGCGCGAAGCCCGGCGTCGCCGAAGCCGCGGCGGAGAATCTCCGGCGCCGGTATCCGGGCCTTGTCGTCGCGGGTCTGCGCGACGGATATTTCGGCGTCGGCGACGACGTGACGGGCAGCATCAACGCGGCGGCGCCGGATCTGCTTGTCGTCTGTCTCGGCGCGCCGAAGCAGGAACTGTGGATGGCGGAGAACGCGCCGCGTCTCAACGCGGCGCTGTGCGTGGGCTTAGGCGGCGCGCTGGACGTCTTCGCGGGCGCCGTCAAACGCGCGCCCGCGCTGTGGCGGCGGCTCGGACTCGAGTGGCTCTACCGGCTTATAAGCAACCCCGGTCGCTTGAAGCGCATGTCAATATTGCCGCTGTACCTGCTCGCCGTTATCAGGAGCGGGCTGGGCGGCGGAGACGGGAGATGAGACGGGCGGATATGGGCTCTTTGATTGTACTTGAGGGCATTGACGGGAGCGGCAAATCGACGCAGGCCGAACTGTTGTGCGACAGACTCGGGCGCGAGGGACGCGATTTCATGCGCGTGTCGTTCCCCGCGTACAACGAGCCGTCGTCGGCGCTCGTGAGGATGTACCTCGACGGACAGTTTGGCGCGGCGCCGAGCGCGGTGAATCCTTACGCGGCGTCCGCGTTTTTCGCCGTAGACAGGTTTGCGTCCTACAGACGCCTCTGGGGCGACTTTTACAACGGCGGCGGCGCCGTAATCACCGACCGCTACACCACGAGCAACGCTATCCACCAGGGCGCAAAGCTCGACTCCGGGCGGCGGGTCGGCTTCTTCGGGTGGCTCCGCGAATTTGAATTCGAACTCATGGAACTGCCGGCGCCGGATCTCGTGCTGTACATGGATATACCGGCGCAGCTTGCGGCGCGGCGGCGGCGCGGACGCGCGGAGGCGACGGGCGCGCCGCCCGACATACACGAGCGGGACTTGTCCTACCTTGAGGAATGCCGCGTGTGCGGCCTCGAGGCGGCCGAGTACTACGGCTGGCGAAAAATACAATGCGCGGCCGGACGTCGTCCGCGCGGAGCGGACGATATCCACGGCGAGATATGGTCGATTATTGAGGGGAGCGCCGTCATATGACTGCTTCACCGGATACAAAGAAGGCGTTGCGCGAGGCGGTCACGCGCGAGATCGACGGGCTGCCGGCGGAATATATCGCGTCGAGCGACGCGGGAATCTTTGAAAATCTCTCCGTCCTGCCGGAGTTTGTTTCCGCGAAAGTGATACTGTTCTACTACAGCGTCAACCGCGAACCGGACACGCGCAGAGCGATTGATCTGGCTCTGCGGATGGGCAAAACCGTCGCGCTGCCCATATCGTACAAGGGCGGCGTGATGCGCGCGCATGAGATCCTCAGCGCCGGCGATCCGGGACCCGGTCTGCACGGCATACCCGCGCCGCCGGAGGACTCCCGGCTCATAGAAAAGGACGCGCTCGATCTCATCGTAGTACCCGCCCTGGCGTTTGACCGCGCGGGATTCCGGCTCGGATACGGGGGCGGGTACTACGACCGCTATCTGCCCGGCGCCCGCGCGTACACCGTGGGGCTGGCGAGACGGCGCCTCATCAAGGACGCCGTTTTGCGGGAGACGCATGACGTCCCCGTCAACCGAGTTGTTACGGAGGAGCGCTCCGGTCTCCGCGCGCCGTGACGCGGCGCGGCGGGCAGCCTCAAAACGAAGCTCCCGCCGGCGCGTCTGACCTTTGCGTTTCTCTGTATCAGCCGCCGCAGTTGGCCGGCTTGCTCGCGCAATTGCCGGTGCCGTTGCCGCTGAGAAAGAGGACGAGAAGAACCAGGAGTATCCACCAGCATGTATTACCGCTCAAATTACTAAGACACATATGCAGACTCCGTTCCGCCGCTGCGTGACGGCATGATTTAATTGTTCGCGCGCGCTCCCTACCACACGCAGAAACAGTTGATAAGGCTGTCGGCTCGCCGCGCGGCGCCGCGCTCTGATGAACGCCGCATGTGATATACTATGCGGCGCGTACGGGTTAAGTTACAAGCTCGGCGCAGATTATTTGTTTGCGGCGGCGGACGCCGCCGCAAACGGGAAACGAGGGGTTATCCTTATGCCTGACAATCCGGATCCCTGGAAAGACTATTTCAGCGGCGGCGCGGACTCGCCAACGCCCGCCGGGAAGTCCGCCCGGCGCGACGCGCAGGACGGCGGCGACGACGATTTTAAGATAAATTTCGACTTCGACAGCGAGTATAAGGATGTGCCTGAGGAGCGCCCGCTGCGCCAGCGCCGTGAAAAGCGTACCGGCTGTCTGGGCGGGCTGCTCTTCGCCTCTTTTGTAGTGAGCGCGAGTCTGCTGCTGGCCTTTCTCGGCTGGCTCGCCGCCACGGATGTGCTCGGCCTCGGCGACACGGACAAGACGGTACAGGTGACTATACCGAGGGACTTCGACATGGACGCCGTGGCAAAGGCGCTCCGCGAGGCCGGCCTGATCAAATATGAGTTTTTGTTCAAGATATACGCCGATTTTTCAAAGGCGGACGGCAAGATCGCCTCCGGCACATACGAGCTCAATACAAATTACGACTACCGTATGCTCGTACACAGCATGACGGATCGCGGCGGCAAACGCGCCACCACGGACGTCACGATACCGGAGGGATACACGCTCGCGCAGATTTTCAGCCGATTTGAGGAGAACGGAGTCTGTACGGAGGAAGAACTGTGGCAGTCCGCGACGAGCGACTATTTCGACTACGACTTCCTCAAGGACATTCCGCTCGGAGACAAGTACAGACTGGAAGGCTTCCTGTTCCCGAACAGCTACACGTTTTACGTGGGCGACACGCCTGAGCGCGCCATATCAAAAATGCTCACCGACTTCGGCAAGCATATCACGGACGAAATGCGCGCGCGCGCGTCCGAACTGGGCTATTCGTTGCGCGAAATCCTGACGATAGCCTCAATGATAGAAAAAGAGGCCGCCGCCGCTGACGACCGCCCTCTCGTCTCCTCCGTAATCCACAACCGTCTCGGCAGCGACGATTTTCCGCGCCTGGAGATCGACGCCACGATATACTATGCTATGGCGGCGACGGGTGAGGAGTTCTCCGTTGATCTGGACAATCCGTACAACACGCGCGTCTACCCCGGTCTGCCGCCCGGTCCGATAGCAAACCCCGGCATAGCTTCCATTGAGGCGGCGCTGTACCCGGCGGACACCGACTACTATTTCTACGCGCTGGGACGCGGCGACGATCGCAGACATCAGTTCTTTACAAACTACGACGACTTCCTCGAGTTTGTCACCGGCGACGAGTACGGCGGGTAGGGTATGAGCAAGATTTTTACAAGCGACCGCCGTCTGTACTCCACGTTCTTCCCGCTGCTCGTCGTCATATCCGCGCAGGCGATTCTGGCGCTCGCCGTCAACTTGGCGGACAACGTCATGCTGGGCGCGTACAGCGAGCGGGCGCTGTCCGGCGCGGCGCTCGCCAACCAGCTTCAGTTTTTCCTCCAGCAGATAATAGGCGGCGTGGCGGCGGGCGTCGTCGTGCTCGGCTCGCAGTATTGGGGCAAAGGGGAGACGGAGCCCATCCGCCGCGTCATCTCGC
>JAITKI010000006.1 GCA_031278515.1 Oscillospiraceae bacterium
GTGACAAACGAAATGATTAGTTATGGAATGTTTTCGTTTGCAGCGGTTTTCGCTCTCCCGTCCTTTTCGCCTACGGCGAAAAGAATTTTTGCGAGGAGTGCGTCTCGTGCGACGATGCAAAAATTGTAATATTTCGCATTTTCCGGGGATTTATTCCTCGGAAAATGCTCTCAGCGAGCCGCGCACGGCGAGAACCAAGCTCCCGTGACTCGTTTGTGATGGCGAAGCCATCACAAACGAAATAATGCGAGGGTTCGCACGTTGTTTTTGCCGCCTGAATGTGGTAAGATGACGCCGCGCCCGGCGGCGGGCGCACACGCGGAAATGGGAGGCGGTGGCATTACGGAAAGTATCAGTCTCGATTTGCTTCCGAAGGACGGAGAACGTCTCGAAAAAGAACTCGCGGCGGGCAATATGGTGGCCGCGCGCTCGCGCAACGATTTTCTTTACATACTGGAGCGTGGAGACAAGTTTCATATGTTCTCGCATACGCCCGGCGCGCCGGGCGGCGGACGGAAGCAATTTCCCAAAGACGAAAAATACACTGCGGTAATCCGTAAAATCGCGGACGTTTCCGACAGTATGTATCTGATAGCGTTTGACGCGGAAATGGACATCTACGGCGTCATGCACAGCGCTGAGGACGGTATTTTGTCCATGTTCCCGGGCGACGACCGCGACGGCGATGCCGTCGTCGATTTCGAGATTCCCGAGCCGCCTGACGCCTAGGCTCGCGGCGGGACCCGCGGCGGACGGAACGGACGCTCAGAGGGGCGAATCGACTTTTCCGTCGCGTATTGTGAACACGAGATACTCCGCGCCGCCTATCGCCGCGGGAGTCCCGAAACAGAAGATCGGCATCATGGGAAACGGTTCGCGCTCGCTGATTGGTACGGCGAGGAGCGCGCCGCCGCCGGGCAATCCCGACGACAGCGCCCCCGTCACGCCACGCGCCAACGCGGCGAGCTCGCCGTCGCGAAACAGCGTCTCCGGCGACGCCTCGCCGCGCCACACTGGTCGCGGGGCGTCGGCGCTCGCGCGTCCATACGCGCCCGGCGGCGCGCCCGGTTTCATTGCCACTATGTAATGGTGTAGTCGCCGCGCACCATCACCTTGACGGTGTCGGCGGTCGCCTTTATGCCGTTGCCCTCGATAGTCGCCATATACAGGTGATTTACCGTCAGCGCGCCGCCCGCGGAGAGCGTTGAGCCCCCCGTAGAGTCCACCAGGCCGGGCGGCTCTCCGGTCACGGACGCCGTGCCGATCCGCAGCAGCAGCTCGACGCCGACGGAGCATTTCACCGACTGTCCGCGGCTGAGCGTGACGACTGTAAACACGTCCGCGCCGCCGGCCTCCGGAGACGCCGGACGGGATGTCCCGGCGGTCGCGCCGCTTTCGATCCGTTTCACGACATCCTCCTTCGCCGTCTCCAATTCGCTTTGCAGCTCGGATTTAATTTGCGGCGCAAATTTCTCATTGAGATAGCTGAGTGTGACAAGCGGATCGGCCTGCGTACCCGAGCTTGTCGCGGCCATCATGGTGAAGCTCGCCGCAACGCCCACCGCCAGCGCCGCGCCGACGGCGATTAACGTTTTTCTTCTTCTTTTCACCCCTGCCCCTTTCCGCCTCCCGCAACTTGCCTGTCGCGGCGAGGGCTTGAAATAAGTTGTAAATTTCGTTCGGACGAGCGCCCTTGAGCGCCGTCACGCCCGTTAATCCGTCAACCCGAAGCTGACGGCTATCGCGTTGTCCACCTTGTACATCATCTGCTCGTTGAGCTGCCCCATCCGCTCTTTCAATCTCCGCTTGTCCAGCGTCCTCACTTGCTCCAGCAAAACGACGGAATCTCTCGCCAGGCCGCAGTCGCGACCCCCAAGCTCTATATGCGTCGGCAGACGCGCCTTGTTGATCTGCGATGTGATGGCGGCGGCGATCACGGTTGGACTGTGCCTGTTCCCGACGTCATTTTGTACTATCAGAACCGGTCTGACGCCCCCCTGCTCACTGCCGATCACCGGACTTAAGTCCGCATAGTATATATCTCCCCTTCTTATTCCGCCAGTCACGCGCTTCACTTCCCGACAATCATACTCGCCCGGGAGGCGCGTATGTCCTCGCGCCTATGTACCCCGAGCTAATATAATTTTGTCTCAAAGCCGCGCCGTTTATACAACTTTACGGGAATAAATTTTCTTCCGCGCCCATCTCCTTATCACTTTTCACCGCCTCTTGAAATAATATCGTATCGCCGGCCGCTATCGGACTTCCGCCGCGCGTGTATATTCGCGGCACCCTGGCTGATATTGACGTCAATATCTCGTTCGGCACGGTTCCGGCCAACTCCGCCAGCCTGTCGGCAAATATTCGCTCGTTCCCATCGGCGCCGAATAATGTCGCCACGCTGCCCGCCGCGACGCCCGGTATGCCGGTGACGTCCGCCATGCAGACGTCCATGCATATGACGCCAATCTGCGGCGCGCGCGCTCCGTTTATGAGAAACTCCGGCTTGCCGGACAGCGCGCGGTGAAGTCCGTCGGCGTACCCCACGGGCAGGACGGCAATTACCGTGTCGCCGCGCGCGGTATAGCGTCTGCCGTAGCTCACCGTATCGCCTTTTCCGATGCGCTTAACCTGCATGACTCGCGATTTGAGACTCATGGCGGGCCGCAATTCCAAGCCGCGGGGCGCGCGTCCGGGATAGTATCCGTACAGAGCGATGCCGGGACGCACCATATTGAGGTGCGCGCCGACATAGTCTACCATCGCTCCGCTGTTGGCGCAATGCTTAATTTCAAAAGTACGCCCGGTTTTCTTCTCCAGATCGCCCACAGTTTTCAAAAACGACTCCAACTGAAACCGCGTGAACGTCCCGTCTTCGGACTCCGACTCGGCAAAGTGGGTAAAAATACCCTCCACATCGAGTCCGGGCAGCGCCGCGGCCTTCTCAAGATCGCCCGGCCTCCAGTCTCCGAGCCGGCCCATGCCGGTGTCGAGCTTTATATGGGCCTTCAGGCGGGAATCCCCGGCGGCGGCGGAATACGCTTCGGCGGCGTCAAGCCCGCACACCGTCTGCGTAACGCCGCATTTAATCAAAAACTCAACACCGCTCACCGGCGTATGGCCCAGCACCAGTATCGGGAGCGATATTCCCGCGCGGCGCAGCTCCGCCGCCTCGTCCAGGCAGGCGACGCCCAAATATTCGCAGCCGGCGCCCTCCAGCGCGCGCGATATCTGTGTCGCGCCGTGGCCGTACGCGTTTGCCTTTACTATGCCGAGAAATCTCACGCCGGCGGACAGACGCGCTCTCATCGCCCTGTAGTTGTGTTCAATGGCGCCGATGTCGATCTCGGCCCACGTCCTCATTTGTTCAAAATTCATCGGGCGCTCCTAGCTGATCTGTATGCTCTCTATCTCGCAGACGACGACCATTCTGCCGTCCCCGTATATCTCTGATCGCATCGGCAAGAGAGTCTCCGCGTCGAACCACGTCTTTTGAGAGGAGACTTCCGTTATCCTTGTCTCCAGCGCGAGCGCGTCAACGCCGTCCAGCCGCTCAAAGCTCCCGAGCTCCGCGTATCCGTCCGTCCACTGCCCCAGAAGTATCGGCAGCGCCTGTACCGGCGACAACCCGTCCCCGGTGAGCGTTCCCGCCTCCAGCGACAGCCCGTCGTACTCCAAATAACACTCCGGGAACGTCACCTCGGCCGTTATCCCCGCTATGCTCTCGGGCGCCAGTATCTCAACGGCGCCCATATCCGCGGAACCCGTGTATCTCACCGAAAAGCTGAACACGCCGCTCCCGTAATCGGCCGTAATATCGGCCGTGGTTTCAACGCTGTCCGCGCCCCTGAAAACATCCTTTATCTCGGCCTCCAGTTTTTCAGGTTTCACCTGCCCCGAACACGACGCCGCGAAAATGAGCGCCAGTACCGCCAACACGCGAGTGAAATAAATCCGCCGCAATAACGTATACCTCCAAATTGCGCCGCAGACTACCGCATTGCGGCGCGCCGCCCTCGCGCGCGGCTCTTGACCGCCTCCGGGAGCATCTCTATCAAATCGGACGCCGTGACGCTGTATTCACCATACGTCTCGGCGCACATATCGCCGGCCGCCCCGTGCAGATACACCGCGGACAAAACAGCGTCTTTCAACGGAAACCCCTGGCCGACAAGCGAGAGTATCATGCCCGCCAGCACGTCTCCCGATCCGCCCTTCGCGAGCGCCGGGCCGCCCGTGGTGTTGATGTACGCGCTCCCGTCGGGCAGCGCCGTTATCGTGCGGTATCCTTTGAGCGCGAGGACGCACCCGTACCGAACGGCGAAATCAGACGCAGCCTTCAGCCTGTTACCCCGGTGTCCGCCGCCTGTGAGCCCGGCGAATTCGCCGTCATGCGGCGTGAGTATCACGGGACACGAAGCCTTCTTCAATATATCTATATTCCCCTTGAGGACGTTTATGCCGTCCGCGTCCAGCACCAGCGGCGTTTCGGAACCGGTAAGCAGTTCAAATACAAGTTTTTTCACATTTCTGCCCGTTCCGAGTCCGGGGCCGGCGAGGACGGCGCCGCACCGCGAAAGCTGTCCGGCCATCGCGTCCGCCGCGTTTTCCGACAGATCTCCGTCCTCCCCGCACGCAAGCGGAAAGACCATCTCAACATCGCACTTGGCCGCGACTACGCCGTATACCGTCTGCGGAACGCACACGTACACAAGCCCCGCGCCGAGACGTGAAGCCGCGCGCGCCGCAAGCGCGGGAGCGCCGGTATACCCAACGCTCCCGGCAAAAATAATGTCGCGTCCGTAGTCGCCCTTGTGCGTGTCGCGCGCGCGTGCCGGCAGCGTTATGTCCCCGTCCTCAACGACAAACAGCTTAGACTCCGCCGCCGCCGTCACTTCCTCCGGTATGCCGATGCCGCGCACACGCACCTCTCCGCAGTACAGACAGCCGGGCGGCAGATAGTGACCCGGCTTCGCGAGCGAAAAGGTAACGGTTATATCCGCGCGCGCCGCGCGGCCGCATATTCTGCCCGTATCCGCCTCGACGCCGGAGGGTATGTCGGCCGCAACCACGCGCGCGCCGGAGGAATTTATGAGTTCCACGGCCTCCAGCGCGCCGCCCGCGAGCTCCGACCTCATCCCGACTCCGAAGATAGCGTCGATTATGACGTCGCATGATTCCGCGAATTCGCGCGCCTCACCGCCGCCGTCAAACTCCTCCAAACACCCGCCCAGTTCGCGCAGCCGACGCTCCATCTCGGACGCGTCGGCGCTCATCCGCTCGCGCGGGGCGACGAGGAACGCGCGCGTATCCACGCCGCGCCGCAACAGTATGGCGGCGGCGGCTATGCCGTCGCCGCCATTATTGCCGTGACCGCAAAACACGGCGACGCGTCCGCCGTCTCGCGGAAGGAGCTCAAGCGTCGCGGCGGCCACGTGCTCCGCCGCGCGCGTCATCAGCTCTGCGGATTCAATACCGAGTTCGTCAATGGCGTATCGGTCTATCTCCTGTATTAAAGCCCGTCCGGCAAGCTTCATACCATCTCACCCCAAGAACACACAAGAAATCACCGTCCGGACGGCAAGGCGGCAAAAAGTACCGTATGCGCTCGGTCGCCGGTTTAAAATTATACATACGGTCACTCCCCTTATGGCGCTCGGCGCCGATGACTTCCGGAAAAACACCGGGGCGTTCCGGACCGCTTTCACAAGGGAGAGTATACAGCGTTTCCGCTCCCGTGTCAAATGATTCAAAATCGAAATAATTTCGTTTGTGATGGCTTTCGCCCCTTATTTACTTTTTCTGCAAGCAAAATAATGATTTTTCTCGTTATGAAAGCCAAAAACGCGTCAAAAAATTCCAAAAAAACTATTGCATTTCGTTTCGCGGCGTGATAATATACTCCCGCGAGGCCGGTAAAACGGGCCGCGGCGGTCGCGAGGTGGTAGCAACACCGCGCGACGCAAGTAGGGACAACAGTTAAACAGCACACCTACAGGCACGGGTTTCCCCGCCGCCACAGCTGCAACAGTATATCACGGCTTGACCCGTATATACAATCTCCTTCCGAGCTGTGCGGTTGCTGCGATGCGCGAGGATTCCCGCGAGACGCCAAATTGAATACGCCTTGCCGCGTTTTCTCCGGTACATATGGCGCGGTCGTGGCGTAAATGTTGGGCGCGTAGGTGACGGGCGATGTTTCGCCGAGGTTCCCTGCGCGCCCGTTTTTGCCGGTCCTCCCGGAGGCTTCGCACTGTGTGCGGGGTCGCGGGAGGATCGGCTTTTTATCGTGTTTTGTCGCCGTATATTTGCAAAGGAGGAAGAACAGTATGACAGACAAGAGGCGCCGGGAGCGGAAAAAAGCGGGGGGAGAGGCGATTATGGATTTCTGAATGGACACGAAAAGGAGGGTTCCCGCGCGGACAAGCCGGGCGAGGTTGTCCGCCGCGGCGTCGCTGCTCGCCGCGATTTTTATATTTTCCGTTCTCGGTCCGTCGGCGAAGGGCGCTCCGTCCGGGTTTGCGGCAGGCGACATATCCGGCGCTCCGGGCGAAACCGTCACTGTTCCGGTGACAGTTTCGGATAATCCCGGAATAGCGGCGTTCCGTCTGAGTCTCTTGTACGACAATACGCGGCTGACGCCGGAGGCGATAGAGCCCGCGCCGGCGCTGGAGAACGGGACGTTTACCTCAAACATCATGTCCGGCGGCGATCTGTCGCTGTTTGACGATGTGACGACGGTGTGGTTCGACGCGTCGGATATGACGGACGACGGGGTGCTGTTCACCGTCCGCTTCAAAATCGGCGCGGACGCCGTTGGCGTCATACCGCTGACGTTGAGCTATGGCGAGGGCGACATCGCAAATCAGCGCTATGAGGATGTAGCGCTCGGCGTTACAAGCGGGTCTGTATCCGTTTTGCGGGGGACGGCGGACGGCGCGCCGGATTCGCCAACCGCGCCGCCCGCCGTGGAAAATGCCCGGCGGATGCCCGCGCCGCCCGTCGCCGGATCGCCCGGGGCGGAGGACGCCGCGTGGATAAACCCGTTCTCGGACGTGCCGGAGGATGAGTGGTTTCACGGCGCCGTGCGGTACGTATCCTCCAAAGCGCTTATGAACGGCGTATCGCCGGACACGTTCGCGCCGCGAATGCCCGTTTCCCGCGCGATGTTTGTGACGATATTGCACCGCGCGGAGGGCTTGCCCCCGGCGAGCGCGGCCGGCGCGTTTCGGGACGTCGCGGCCGGGCGGTGGTACACGGACGCCATCGCTTGGGCAAGCGAGAACGCGATCGCAATGGGCTGCGGCGACAGCTTCGGCGTGGACGATCCGATCACGCGCGAGCAGCTGGCGGCCATGCTGTACCGTCTCGCGCGGCGCGAAAATCCGCCGGATGCGGGCGGCATGCCCGCGGCGGACCCGGGCGCGTTCACGGATTCCGGCGACATCTCGGACTGGGCGCGCGGCGCGATGGCGTGGGCGGTGGCCGAAGGCGTCATAACAGGCCGCGCGGCGGGTGAGCTCGCGCCGAAGGGCGCGGCGACAAGAGCGGAAGCGGCGGAGATTTTGCGGAGGTATTTGGAACGCGCGGAATTATAAAAAGCGGCGCGTGGGCATTACGTAAAAAAAGGAGTGCAAGAAATTTATGAAGAAAGTTATTTCTATTTTGCTTGCGGTGTTCATGGTATACGCGCTGATACCGTTAAGTACGTCGGCGGCGGATGCGGAAGGGGAACCGCCGGGCGAAAGCGTCACAGCGTCCGGGGACGCGCCCGACGCGGTTCCGGAAAGCCCGGAAGATCCTCCGGCGGATGAATCCGCCGTCGCGCCCGAAGAAGCGGCGCCGACAGGCGATGAACCCGACGCGGATTCGCCGGCCGGCGATGTTCCCGTGT
>JAITKI010000020.1 GCA_031278515.1 Oscillospiraceae bacterium
CTCCTGCTCCACGACATACCCTTCGGCGTAGCTGTCGCTGCTCTTGTATTCGGGTTCGAGAAAATTATAATATTGGGCGTACTCCGGATCGCCCAGGATATCGCTGTATTTCGACCCTATAAAGCTGTGAATTTTGATAGTCTCGGTGTCGGGATTCAGCATATCCTTGAAAAAATACGTCCACATGAACACGCAGACTATTATAATAAATACGATTATGGCCATCACGCCGATGAGCGTCGATGTCTGCGACGCCCTCCTGCGGGTTCCTCGGTACTCATCCCGCGTCATCTCCGGACGCCGCCGCGTCCGCACCGCGCGCCGGGCACCGACCGCGACGGGCATTTTATCAATTATGCCGCTCTGCGGCACGGACTTCGTCGTGTGCAGTTCCTCACGCTCAGACGCGAGCGCCTCTGAGGCGGCGTATCGGAAAACAGCCGCAGGGTTCTTGCGGAATTCCTCGAGGTCGAGAAGCATCTCATCCGCCGTAGCGTATCGCAGTGAGAGGTCCGCCTCCATCGCGTGCATCGTGATATTTTCAAGACCCTCCGGAATGTCCGGATTGATATCGCGCGGCATCAGCGGCATGGCGCTTATATGCTGTATGGCTATGGACACGGCCGAGTCCCCGACGAACGGGAGGTGACTTGTGAGCATCTCGTACATGACAACGCCCACCGAGTATATGTCGGTGCGCGCGTCCACGTGTCCGCCCTTTGCCTGTTCCGGGGAGATATAGTGTACGGAGCCGAGCGCCTCCTGCGTCAGTGTGTTCTGCATCGTCAGGAGCTGCGCTATGCCGAAATCCGCCACCTTGACGCTGCCGTCTTTGAGTATCATCGTATTGTGCGGTTTGATATCGCGGTGTATTATGCCCTTGGAATGCGCGTGACTCAGCGCCTTTGCTATCTGCGTGGCAAAATGGAGAGATTCCTTCCAGTTGAGCAGTCCCTTCCTGTTGATATACTGCTTGAGAGTAATGCCCTCTATCAGCTCCATCACGATATACTCTATATTCCCGGAACGGCTGACGTCGTACACGGCGACGATATTCGGGTGTGAGAGCATGGCTACGGCTTGAGATTCCGTGTGGAATCTGCGCCTGAACTCCTCATTGCCGGCCAACTCTTCCTTTAGTATTTTTACGGCTACAAGCCTGTTTAGCCTGTGGCATCGGGCCTTGTATACATACGCCATACCGCCCGTGCCGATGCGCTCGAGAATCTCGTATCTGTTGTCGAGCAGCACACCGATATATTTATCGGTACTGTCCAATTAGTCGTCCCCCTCTCTCCGCCGGGACAGCGCCGGGCAGCGCCCGCTCCCGGCATCGTCACCCGCGCGCCTCACTTTTGGAAGAGCACCGCGGTCACGTTGTCCGGAGCGCCGCGCGAGAGCGCGAGGCCGACCAGCCTCTCACAGCTCTCGCGGATATCGCGGCTGTACTCGATCTCATAGTACATCTCGCGCTCCTCCACGATGTTTGAAAGTCCGTCGGAACACAGAAGCAGGAGATCGCCCTCCGAGAGCTCCGGTCGGAATACATCCGGCGGCTCGTCGGCGTTCGTGCCGAGCGCGCGCGTGATGAGATTCTTCTTGGGATGCTCCTTTGCCTCCATGCGCGTGATGTCGCCCCGGTCGATCATCTCCTCCACGACGGAGTGATCCTTTGTCACCTGATATATGGCGTCGCCCGTGACCTTGTACGCCCTGCTGTCGCCGATATTGACGATCGCGCAGCTATCGCGCGTCACCGCGGCCGCGACGAGCGTCGTACCCATACCGGCGCAGTTCTCGTCGCCGGAACTCTTGTCGTACACTGCGGTATTCGCGGCGGCGACGGCGCCCGACATCGCCGCCGCGATGTCGCCGCCGTTCTCAACCGATTTTTTCATGAAATCCATGAAGTGGTCCGCGGCCATGCTGCTCGCGATGTTACCGGCCTGAGCCCCGCCCATGCCGTCGCAAACGACGAATACCGCAACGCGCCTGTCCTCGTCAAGCATCGTCGCGAACGCGTCCTGATTCTGGCGTCTCACGACGCCGACATCCGTACTGCCCCATATCTCCATTACAACCGCTCACTTTTTCTGTGTTTATCTGTACAGCCCGATCTGTGTCCGCGCTTCCGCGCAGCTGTCCACACGCGGCGTCTATATCGCCTCCGAGTCGGCGCCTGAACGTATAGTTGACGCCTCTCTCTCGCAGCGCCCCCTCAAATGCCCTGACGCGCTCGCGCGCGGACGGGCGAAACTCACGCCCGGGTACGCGGTTGAGCGGGATCAGGTTGAGATGCCCGCCCGATTTCGCGAGCCGTCCGGCGAGCAGACGCGCGTGACGGAGCGAGTCGTTTACGCCGTCAATCAGCGTGTACTCGTAAGATACGCGTCTGCCGGTCCTCTCGAAGTAACGGCGCGTCGAATCAAACAGCTTATCCACGCCCATACCTCTGTTTACGGGCATGAGACGCGAACGCGTCTCGTCGTCGGGCGCGTGCAACGATACCGACAGAGTCAATTGTAAATTAAGTTCGCCCAATTTGTCAACTTTTTCTGTCAGACCGCACGTGGAGAGCGAGATATGTCTGGCGCCGACGTTCACGCCGCGACCGTCCCCCACTATCCGCAGGAAGCGAAGCACATTGTCAAAATTGTCAAGCGGCTCCCCCATACCCATCAGCACAATGTTTGACGCGCGCGCTCCGCAGTCCGCTCCGCTGAGAATCACCTGGTCCAGCATCTCGGCCGCAGTCAGATTGCGGCTCAGTCCGCGCGCCGCCGTGGCGCAGAAAGCGCATCCCATGCGGCAGCCGACCTGGCTGGATACGCATACCGCGCGGCCGTGCCTGTACGACATCACAACGCTCTCCGCCGCGCCGCCGTCCTCAAAACCCCACAGGTACTTGGCGGTCCCGTCGCGCTCCGACGTCTGTCTGCGCAACAGTTTCGGCCGTGATACGGCAAAACGCTCGGCGAGTTCGGCGCGAAGCGCTTTCGGAAGATTTGTCATGTCGTCGAAGGAACGCGCTCCCCCGGCGAGCCAGCCGAATATCTGGTCCGTCCTGTAGCGCGGCAGCGAGAGCTCGGCGAGGGCTGCGGTCAGCTCGTCGTAAGTCAGCGATTTTATGTCGGTTCTCATGACGACCTTCTCAACCGGCATATAAAAAAGCCGTCCGTGCCGTGAATATGCGGCCAGAGCGTCACCATGCCGTCCGGCGCGGCGGCGAGATCGCCCGGCAGCGCGAACGGTTCGGCATAAAACCCGCCTCTGCGGCGCAGAAACTCCTCGACTATATCTTCATTTTCGCGCCTGAACACGGTACATGTGGAATAGATGAGTCTCCCTCCGGGTTTAACATATGTGGACAGACACGATAAAATGTCAAGCTGCGCGTCGCGGAGGCTCCGCAGCTTTTCCGGGTCTTTATAGCGTATTTCAGGCTTTCTGCGTATGACGCCAAAGCCCGAGCACGGCACGTCCGCGTACACTATGTCCATAGAGCCCGCCGAGTCCGCGTCCGCGCACACGCGCGCGTCGGCCGGGCATGTGCGGATGATTGTGACGCCGAGCCGCCGAGCGCCGCTCTCCACCAGTGTCAGCCTGTCCGCGCTGACGTCCCGCGACGTTATGGCGCCCGTGTTCTTCATCTCTATGGCGGCGGCGAACGACTTGCCGCCCGGAGCGGCGCAGCCGTCAAGCACCTTATCGCCCGGCGACGGCGACGCCGCGAGCGCGGCGAGCGTAGACGAGGCGTCCTGCACAAAGACGTGTCCATCACGCAGCGCGTTCATGTCTCCGGGATTTCCGCCTCCGCGCAGATCGAGACTGCCGGGCGGCGAGACGCGCCGCTCCGCGCGCAGCCCCTGAGCCTCCAGCGACCTCGCGGCCGCCTCCGCGTCGGTCTTGAGCGTGTTTACGCGCACCGTGAGCGGCGGCTGTTCGTTATTCGCCGCCAGAAGTTCCTCAAGACCTGCGCCTCCCAGAGCGGAATCAAACTCGCTTACGAGCCATTTGGGGTGGCTGTACCGGATCGCCAGCATCTCATGGCGCGACGCGCGCCTCGGTTCCGGCAGATCGTCGAGCGAGTCCGCGAGCCGTCGCAGCACGGCGTTCACAAAGCCCGCCGCGCGCGGATTCGCGTGGCGCCTCGCGAGCGTGACGCCCTCGTTCACTGCGGCGCTCACCGGTATTTTTCCCAAAAATATCATCTGATATGCCGACAGTCGCAAAATATCCAGTACCTGGGGCTCAATTTTTCGCGCCGGAAGCGACGAAAAGCTCTCGATATAGAAATCACACAGCGCCATATTTCGCAGGACGCCGCGCGTTATGCGCGTAACGAGCGCGGCGGCGCGCCGCCCCGGGCCGTCCCGCTCCGGGTCCGGCAGTTCCGGGGCAAACACGCCCTTTCGCCTGAATGACGACAGCGCCCTGAACGCCAGTTCGCGCTCGTTTCCGGCGCCCGCGCCGGTCTCGCGCGTCATGTCCGCGCGCCCTCTCGAGAGGCGGGCCTTTGCAGCGTGTGGCCGAGCAGGTAGTCGCGCGCGGACATGCGCGCTCCGCCCGGCGCCTGGAGCTGCGTTATTATCACGGCTCCGTCGCCGCACGCCACCTCGACGCCGTCGCCGCCCTCCCGCAGCACATCCCCCGGCGCGCCGGCGCGCGCGGCGGCGGAGGCGCGTTTTGCCTCGTATATCTTAAACCGCGCCCCTCCGAATACGGCCGCCGCGGCCGGACGGGGATTCAGCGCGCGGATCGCGCGTATTATCTCATCGCCCGTCGCCGCCCAGTCTATCATCTCGTCGTTCCCGGATATGGGCGGCGCGAAGCTCGCGAGCGAGTGGTCCTGCGGCGCGCCGCGCGCCAGTCCGTCGGCTATGAGATCTATAGTTTCAGAGAGGAGTTCCGCGCCCATACCGCCGAGACGGTCATAGAGTTCGCCGAATGTCTCCTCATCGGCGATGGGCGTCTCCTTTGACAGTATGATGTCGCCGGCGTCGAGCTCGGAGGACATGAATATCGACGTGACGCCCGTCGTCTTCTCGCCGCCCATTATCGCGCGCTGCACCGGCGCCGCGCCGCGATACTTCGGCAGGAGCGAGCCGTGTATATTAACGCACCCGCGCGGCGGCAGAGACAGGATTTCGGGCGGCAGCAACTTGCCGTAAGCCACTACGGCTATGACCTCCGGCGCCAGTTCTTTAAGCGTCTCGAGCGCCTGTCCGTCTCGCAGCGTCTCCGGCTGAAACACGGGGATGCCGTTTTCCGCGGCAAATTGCTTGACGGGACCCGCCGTCACGCGGCGGTTTCTGCCTCTGGGTTTGTCAGGCCGGGTGAACACGCCCGCGATCGCGCGCCCGCTCTCATACAGCGTTTGCAATGATTTCAACGCGAAATCCGGCGTACCCATAAAGACGACCCTCAATAGCGCTCCTCCCAAAAAAACAAGCCGCGCGCCGCGTTTCCCGCGCAAAACTGCGCGGGAAACGCAGCGTGACTTCAACATGACCTAAGAATAGCACAAACGGATTTGCGTGTCAACAGCGCCCGTTATCGAATAATTTCGTTTGTGATGGCCGTGGCCATCACAAACGAAATTATTTGCAACATTCGGCGCGGTGGTTTGCGCGTGTTCCCGGTTGCGGACATGCGCGTAGGGGCGGGTATGAAAACCCGCCCCTACGTTTGTCTTGCGCGTTATTACACGTTATTGCTCGTTATCCCGCGTTATTGCGCGTTCTCCATGTACCGTTTCAACATCGTCGCGGCTTCCGCGCGCGTGGCGGTTCCCTGCGGCGCCAGCGTCGTCGCGGTGCGTCCGGTGATGAGGCCGCGCGATACCGCCCATGCTGCGGCGTCTTGCGCCCAATCCGAGATTTGCGCGGCGTCCGTGTACGCCCCGAGGCTGCCGCTCGCGTCGGGCTCCCCGGCGTACCTGTACAGCATCACCGCGAACTGCTCGCGCGTTATCGCTCCGTCCGGGTTCGTGCCGTCCGTTATGCCGTTCGACATGCCCCATTCTATGGCTTTGCTGTACCACGTCGCGCCGCCTGTCGTG
>JAITKI010000012.1 GCA_031278515.1 Oscillospiraceae bacterium
TGTCGGCGGCTCGATTGTGAACACAGATTCAAGGGGGAGCGTTTCATTTATGACAGACACCAGCGTCTGCGAATCATTGCGGTTTTTGGTCGCGAACAGATAGATGCTGTTGACGTTCGACTGCTCCGCCTTGAGCGTCACCACGACGTTACTGGTCAAGGGAATGGCGGATATCGTCGCCGTGTAGACGCCATCGGCCGTCGGCTCGCTGACCTCATATTTAACGCTTTCCGGCGCGGTATCGGATCCCGTCGAGCCGTCGGCCGGCGTGTACACGGCGGAAAAGCTTACATCGGCAAGGTTGTCCGTATCGACGCCTTCGCCGGAAACCTTGTATTGGAACGTTATGCTGTATGTGCCTTTGTTAGCGCCGTCTGTGGCTATCGCCGATTTTGTCTTTGAAATCAGGTATATACTGGCGATATCGTCGGCGGATACCTCCTCCAGTGATAAGAGGTATTCCACATACGCCTTGACAGTCTTGTCGGACATGGCGGCGGCGTCATCGGTCTCAACGTCTTTGTTGACGAGGCGCCATATGGCGATCTGCGTGGCGGCGGAGACCTGGGCGGCGGTGATGGTGTCGAACTGTGCGCCGCCGGTTTCGCCGGATAATTTCTCCCGCAGCGCGGCGATATCAACAGTTCCGTCCGAATTTGTATAGTACAGATCCGAATGGAGCATTATGTTGCGCAGTCTGCCGGGAATCGCTTTGTTGTAGAAAAAGTTATCGTCATCGAGTCCGAGGTCAAATATCTTTTCAATAGGAATCCGGCTGTAGAGCTTGCCTGTTTGCGGCGCGATTGTCAGGTCGCTGCAATATGTCAGGAAGCTATCACTGCGGTCGCCGGAATTTTGCAATTCATACTGGAAAATGTCCGTAGTGCGACTGGTGACGTTTTCGGCGGAAGAGATTATCACGCTGTCCAAAACGGATGGGCCGGTCTCCCCGCCGACAGCTGTGGGAGTTTTGTGGGTACCCGTGTACTCATAGATATATTCCGTCGCCGCCTGCTCTTTCACCTTCCAGCTGTCGGCGTTCGTGCTGAACAGCACAAGCGACGACACAATGCTCAGAGCCAGCAGCATCGCCGCTATCCTCTTCAGGCCCGCGTTTTTACGATTTCTTTTCATGTCGATTGCTCCTTTCGTGTCGCCGCCGCCGTATCGCCGCGGCCGGAAATTGGTTAAAAACTTATAGGTTTTTGCGCACCCGCGAAAGGCGGGTTTTTTTGTGCGCGAAAATATAGTTAGCTCGCAACAACATTCATGACGGCACTGTGTTTGTTTCATTTTCGCGTATCCCGCCGCGCATCCCTAAAGCAGTGGTTAAAAAAGTATACTTTTTTAACCAGCGCCGGATCGCGCCGGGCTTGCGCCCGAGGAGAGCGGAGGGGGGTGTGTTACGAGCGGATATGTAAAAATGCAACGATGTAACGGCATTTTGTAACCAAACCCTTGTGTTTCGTCAAATATCGACCCCCTGCTACCCCTATTATCAAACATTTTTATCCAATTGTCAATACCCTGCGAAAAATTTTTTTCGCGCGGCAATTTTCGCGCCGGCGCGAACTCAGAAAACGCGGCTTTTCCGCCGTATCACCGTATCACCGTATCACCGCATCACCGCGCCGAGTTCGCGCTCGAGCAGCGCGAGTATGCCGCGCACGGCGCCGTCGGCGTCCTCGTCTGTCAGCGTGCTCTCGTCGGAACGGAAGCGCAGCGAGAACGCGGCGCTCTTTTTGCCGGCCGGAATCGGCGCGCCGGTGTAGACGTCAAACAGCGCGACGTCGCGCAAATACTCTCCGCCGCCGCGCCGTATGACCGCCGTTAGCTCCGCCGCCGTCACGTCGTCGCCGCACACGACGGCAATATCGCGCTCCGCGGCGGGATAGCGCGGGAGCGGAGAGTATTTCGCCTCATCCGCCCGCAGATCGAGCATGGCGTAAAAATCGAGCTCCGCGGCGTATGTCTCCGCCAGGTCGTAGTTCCCGGCGACGGACGGGTGTATCTGCCCCAAAACGCCGATTTTCACGCCGCCCGCGAAAATATCGGCGCACCTTCCGGGGTGGAACGCCGGAAGGTCGGCGCGCGGACGAAATTCGACGTCCCGCGCGCGCAGTTCGCGGAGCAGCGTCTCGACGGCGCCCTTCACCGCGTAAAAATCAATATCCCCGTACGCCCCCAGAGTCAGTATCACCCGCTCGTCCGGCAGGACGGCGCCGCCCGGGCGGTATACGCGCGCCGCTTCATAAAGCCGCGCGTTCTCATTGCGCGCGGCTTTGTTGCGCCGCAGACTCTCCAGCATGGACGGCAGGGGCGTTGTGCGCATGACGGAGCGATCCTCCCCGAGAGGGTTTAATATCGTCACGCTGCGGCGCTGCGGCGCGTCGGGCGGCATATTTACCCTGTCGTAGTCGGAGTGTCCTATGAACGAGTACGTGTATATCTCGAAATACCCCATGCCGCGCAGCAGTCCGCCCGCCTCCGACAGAAGAGATTGCCTGTCCGTGAGTCCGCCCGGCGCCGCCTCCCCGCCAAACAGCGTAGGCTTTATCTTGTCGTACCCGTAAAAACGCGCGACTTCCTCCGCGAGGTCCGACCAATGCTCAATATCGCCGCGCCACGACGGGACGGACACCGTGTCGCCGTCAACGCGGAAGCCGATTTTCTCCAGTATGGAGACCATATCCGCGCGCGGGATGTCCGTGCCGAGCAGCGCGTTAATTTTATCCGGCGCCAGCGCCAGGGAGCGCGGGACGTATTCGCGCGCGCGTATGTCTATTATCCCGTCAAGCACCTCTCCCGCGCCGATAAGCTCCACAAGCTCGCACGCCCGCCGCAGGGCGGGCAGCGTGTTCTGTACGTCCAGACCCTTCTCGTACCGCCCGGAGGCGTCCGTGCGCATACCGAGCGCCGCCGCCGCGCGGCGTATGGAGACGCCGTCGAAGTTGGCGGACTCAAATACCGCGTATCGAGTACTTTCTGTAATCTCGCTGTTCTCTCCGCCCATGACGCCGGCTACGCCGACGGCTTTCACGGCGTCGGCTATGACGAGCATGTCCGGCGTCAGGGCGCGCGCCGCGCCGTCGAGCGTGTTCAGGCGCTCGCCCTCAAGCGCGCCGCGCACCACGATTTTCCCGCCGTCGAGACAGGCGTAGTCAAATGCGTGCATGGGCTGACCGTACTCAAGCATGACGTAGTTTGTTATATCGACGATATTATTGATGGGCCGCACCCCGGACGCGCGCAAACGCTGCCGCATCCACTTGGGCGACGGCGCTATTTTGATGTTCTTGACCATTGCGGCCGTATAGCGCGGGCATAGTTCGGGACTTTGTATCTCTACGGTAAGCAATCCGTCTATGGCGCCGCCGCCGCCCCTCACGCTTATCTCCGGGACGCGCGTCAAGGTTCCGAACGCCGCGGCGCTCTCCCGCGCAAGTCCGACGACGGAAAGGCAGTCCGGGCGGTTGTTTGTGATCTCAAACTCAACGACGGTATCGTCCGCGCCTATGACGGGACATATGTCGAGACCGGGGACGAGGCCGTCCGTCTCTGTCAGTATGAGTATGCCGTCCTCTATCGCGCCGGGAAAGTCGTGCTCGTCGAGTCCGAGTTCGTCCGGCGAGCATAGCATACCCTCGCTCTTCACGCCGCGCAGCTTGCCTCTCTCTATCTTTTTTCCGCCCGGCAGACGCGATTTGTGCAGCGCGACGGGTACAAAATCGCCCTCCCGCACGTTCTGCGCGCCGGTGACTATCTGAACGGGTACGTCATGGCCGACGTCCGCCTCGCAGACCCACATGTGGTCGGAGTCGGGATGGCGCCGCGTGGAGACGACGCGCCCCACGACGACGTTTTTTATCTCCGCGGAGAGCGCCCGCGTCCGCTCCACCTTTGAGCCGGTCATCGTCATGGTCTCCGCGTACTCCGCGTCCGGGACATCTATATCCGTAAAATCAGACAGCCATTTCCGTGATAAGTTCATAAATATGACCATGCCTTTCGTCTTATTTCGACACGACGCGACCGCGGAGAGGCGCGGCCGCTTATACCTTGTCCGTCCCGCGCGGCGAGCTCCAAGCTCCCGTGACTCGTCTGTGATGGCGAAGCCGTCACAAACGGAATTATTCCAAATCCGGACGGCGGCTGTCAAACACGTCGGCGGCGTCATAGAATTTGAGGTAGCGCTCACGCGAGTGGCGCAGCGTGGATCCGTCCGCGTGCATCCTGTCGCAAATCACCGCGCTGATATCGGTCTTGACCTTTGAGTACGACTCGACGCCGACCGACGCGAATACGCGAAACCCGAGGTCGTGGTAGTAGCGGAAAGCCTCGCCGGTTTTTGTCACGTCGTCGCCGTCGAGCCGCGCGCCGTGCGGGTATATGAGCAGCTTTGTCGGGCCGACAAGCGCGCCGACTTCATCGAGCCACTTCTGCGCGTCCGCCTTGACGGAACTGAGCGACGCGCCGCTTAGTCTTATGTGTCCCCACGTGTGCGACGCGAAATACCATCCCGTCTCTTTCAGCCGCTCGACGACGGGTTTTGCGAACATCATCTCCTGCCGGCGTCTCGCCTCGAACTCGGGCGACGCGTCGTTCTTATCCGTCTGAGTGCGGTACCCGAGTATGCCGTTGTAGCCTGTGAGCGCTATGCAGCCCTTAACGCCCCCGAGCGAGAAATCCGGGTGTTCCTCCACGAACTTATCCAGAATGGGTACGGCGTCAAGTTCCTGAGAAAACACCTCGTTCCCCTCCGGATCGAGCCCGTAGCTGTAGATCTCGCCGTCATAGCCGACTATGAGCTTGTACGGAAAGCCGTGCGGCAGCATGTACTCGTAGTATGAGATGTCGTCATACGACAAGATCAGCGGCTTTTTCCCCTCCGGTATCATGAGCGTATTGCGTCTCATCCTCTGAGCGCCGTTTTCGTCGGTATACTCCGACCACACGTCGTTCATGTTGACGAGGATGTAGTCCTTGTCGTACAGATTTTGGAGTATTTTCACGTACTCGTCAACCGTGACCATCCACTCGTCAAAGCCCGCCTCCTGGCTGTCGCCGTCAAACGCGAGCTCCGGATACGCTATGGCCGTGTGGAAAAACAGGTGCTCCACAATCCCGTCGTACTTGACGAGCGGTTCCGGCTCCGGCGTCGGTTCCGGCGTCGGAGTCGGAGTCGGCTCCGGAGTCGGCGTCGGAGTGGCGGACGGGGGCGGAGAAAACCCGGTTTCGCGCTCCGGGGCGCCTTCAAGTTCGCCGCCGCCCGTCACGGACGCGGCGCCGCCGGGCGTCCGGCCATCCTGTGTCCCCGCGCAGCCGCAGAGAGCGAGCGCGACGATCAAAAAAAGCAAAAATCCGCGTCCGCCGCTGAAAATCCGCCTCCGCTCCGTCTTAATCACCATACCGACACCTCATTTATTTCCCGGAAAATGCTCTTTATCAACTGTTTGTATTCCCGCGGCTTACCGCGCGCCGCAAATTGTCACACTAAATGCGCGGCCATTTTACCACCCCGCGCGACGCCTTGTCAAATTGCCCCGGACGCCGCCCGGAGGGACGCCGCCCGGCATACCTCTGCTTGTGGCGGCGCCGATTGTAGACGCGTCATATACCGTGCCGTTGATAATAACTTCGCCGCCGGTCATGCTGAACTGTCCGTCGTGGTCAAGCGGTTCGTAATCCCTGGCGTTCGTTGGAGTTATGAAGGTAATGCTTC
>JAITKI010000052.1 GCA_031278515.1 Oscillospiraceae bacterium
CCAGCTTATACACCCACTCCGTCTTATCCACATAGGCGTATCCGCCCGCTATGATTTTTTCAAATGTCTGTATCCCTATAGGCATCCTGCGCGTTTGCAACCTTATCACCCCGCCTTTACACTGTATACACCATTGTACAGCAACAGGGCGCAAAATTCAATGTGAATTTTGCGCGAACATTTTCGTTTGTAGCGATTTTCGCTCTCCCGTCCTTTTCGGCGTAGGCGAAAAGAATTTTTGCACAGGAGTGCGTGAAGTCATTCGACTTTGCGGGGACCCCTATTATAACAGAGCAAAAATTATCACATTTCGCATTTTTCGGGGATTTATTCCTCGGAAAATGCTCTTTGCGAGCCGCGCACGGCGAGATCCAAGCCTCGTTACTCGTTTGTTACGGCCTCGGCCGTGACAAACGAATTGATTTTGCGCCCTGTGCTATTTCAAGAAACCTGCGGATCCCCGGGGGCGCCGGCGGCCGGCGTGAATATGTCGCCTTTTACGTCGCCGAGTTTGCGGCGCATTGCAGTCTATTCCTCGAAGCAACGGCGAAGCTTTTCCAGCGCCCTTTTCTCAATGCGCGATACATATGATCGACTTATGCCCCGTATAGCCGCCACCTCCCGCTGTGTCTTTGGATATGTGTTGTTAAGTCCATACCGCATGACAATTATCTCGGCCTCGCCGGCCGTCAGCGCGTCGGTGACATACCTAACCAACCGCGAGCGCATCTCGCGGGCACTCAGATCCTCGAACATGTCGTCCTCAACGCACAGCACATCGATGAGAGATAGCTGCTCCCCGTCCTTGTTCGTATCGAACGCGCCGGAGAGCGAAACGTCGCCTGCGGATTTTCGCTGGCTGCGGAAATACATCAAAATCTCATTTTCGATGCACCGGCTGCAGTACGTGGCAAGCTTCACTTTCTTGTCCGGTCTGTAAGTGGACACGCCTTTAATGAGTCCTATCGTGCCTATTGATATGAGATCGTCCTGCTCATCCGTCTGCGTAAAGTATTTTTTCGCTATGTGCGCCACGAGTCGCAGATTGTGTTCTATCAACACATTTCGCGCCGAGACATCGCCCGTCAAATATCTGTCGATGTACTTCTTCTCCTCCGTACCGGATAGAGGCTTTGGAAACGAACCCGCGCCTCCCGACAGGCGCAGCATGAGAAACGGGCCGGAGAGAAATATCGCGAGAGCCGCTGCTAACATTGAATACACCTCCGAACGCAAAATCGCAGTCTGCTAACAGTGTATTCAACCCCGCTTTGTCCATATATCCGCCGTCATTCGGGCGGTGTGAGCAGCACGGTTCGCAGACCGTGTTTTTGCGCATATGCGTAAGTATAGCGCGTACCGCCCGGTTTGCCGTCATATACCGCTATTATCAAGGATGCTCTTTTCACCATGTAACGGTTGCGTTTCGCCATACCTCCGCGCCTGTATTCGGTGCTGACAAACGTCCGGACGTCACAATCCGACATCAACCTGTCATATCTCGCGCGATCGGCGGCCGTCCAACCGGACGACTGCCGTGCGTACGGCGCCGCGGCTTCAAGCGTGACATCGTGATGTTCAAGTCTCAGCGCCAGCACCGACTCGCAGAAGTACATATCGCACCCCCGCGCCATACCGCATATAAAGTGGCGTGTCCCGGCGCGGTACGCCGACTCCACGGCCGCGTCTATATCGGCTTTCAGGCGTATGCAGCGCGGGTCGGTCTCGTCGCCCCGCCACGACAGCTTTTCCGGCCTGTAGCCCGAGAAGCAGCACGTATTTTCGCGTGTGATCACCGGTATCAGCGTCGGCATCGCCGTTTCCATAACATCACCGTCTTTTTCTTGACATCAGCGCGGAGTATGTGGTAGTATGGCGTCGCAACTGAATATAGTATGGGTCTTCGGGGCAGGGTTTAACTCCCGACCGGCGGTATAGTCCGCGAGCGCGAGAGCGCATGAATTGGTGAGATTCCAATACCGACAGTAAAGTCTGGATGAGAGAGGATTTGTGGTGATATTTCGCGCCTGAAGCAGCATATTCGGGTGCGAAATATTTTTTTGGAGGTAAAAATGATGTCGGCAAAGTTTGGAATCGGCGGGGATCGGTCGAGAAAAATATTGACCGGACGCCTCGCGCGCATGGGAATGATGACGGCCGTTGCGGTTATGCTCAACTTTATACCCGGACTTCCGATCATTCCCCTGGTCAGCTTTATTCACTACGAGTATTCGGATATACCAATACTCATCAGCGTATTCGCGTTCGGTACGCTGCCCGGCGTCGGCGTGGCGGCCGTCTCTGTTCTGCTCAGTTGGATTCTGAGTATGGAGGCGGGCGGGTGGTACGGCGCCGCGATGCACTTTATCGCAATAGCGGGATATTCCCTGACGGCGGGACTCGTCTACCAGAGCAAAAAAACGCTCAGGCGCGCCTTGGCGGGTATGATCGGCGGTATTGTTGTGATGACGGCCGTTATGGTGCCCGCAAATATGCTGATCACTCCGTTTTACTTGCGCATGTACTTTATGCGTGAGACGCCGGTGAATGAGTTGCGCGCGTACGTAAACAGTCTGCTGCTGCCCGGAATCATCCCTGTGAACGCAATAAAAGGCGCGATAACGGCGGCGCTGACGTTTATCATCTACAAGCGCGTGTCGGGGTTTCTGCATAAGTAAGGCGCCGCCGTCGTCGTATGCGGCGCCCGCGTGTCAGCTGACCGATATCTCGCCCGAAATTTCCGCTCCGAAATCCGTGTTGCCCGGCACATCCGTCGAGCCCGCGCTTTTCCGCGCTTTTGCGGTACTTGTGACAGTCGGCGAAGGCGTGGGCGTCTGAGACGCCCTGCGTCTTCCGACGTTGCCGAACGCCGTACACCCCGCAACGGAAAGCGAGATCGCCAGCGCCAGAAATATACCTGTTGCTTTTTTCATCCTTGATTATGGCCATGCCTTTCGTTTTATTTCGGCGCAAAACGACCACGGAAAGCCGTGTCCGCCCTGTCTGCCTGCCGGCAGACAGGCCATGGTCATAATGTGCGCGTTTTGCCCGTCCGGCAGACGGACAGGCAAAACGCGCTTTTAACGGAAGTTCCCACACGTTTCAACCTTCTACCTCCCGAACGCGTCCCGTCCGCATCGACTGACGACGGAACTGATCCGGGTCTTAGTATGCGCGCTTAACCATAAAAATATTACGCGAATCGTTTTTTTCATTGAAGTCTATATTTTTTCATGTACGCGCCGAAAAGCGACATGAATTCCTCGTTGTCGGCGCTGCGCGTCTGTGACAGGTACACGTGGCGGCCGGGAGTCTCAATGTCGGTCTGTATTACTCGAACGGCTATATTGGAACAGTGATCCGATATGCGCTCGTAATTTATCAGCAGATCAGACCAAACGAAGCCGGGCGCTATCTCGCACTCCCCGCGCTGCAATCGCGAGATATGGCGCGCGCGCATACTCGCCACGAGTTCGTCAATCACCTGCTCCAGCGGCTCAACGCGCCTGGACATGACGGGATCGTCGTTTACAAACGCGTCTACCGCCATATCCACAATCTCTGTCAGCGCCTTTTGCGCTACGCGCAGTTCCTTGAGCGCGCCGCCGGAGAACTCAATTTTTTTGTCTACGATCTCCTCGACCGACTGCAATATATTTATCGCGTGATCGCCCAGCCTCTCGAAATCGCCTATGACGTACAGCAATTTTGAGACCTCCCGGCTGTCGCTGTCGGCCAACTCGCGCGCTGACAGCTTGACCAGATACTCCCCGAGCTTGTCCTCATACATATCCAGCTGCTGCTCGCTTGCCCTGACGCTCGCCGCGGCCTTCGCGTCGTATCCGCCGCCGACCATCTCGATCACGCGCTTGACGGAGCCGCGCGCCGTATCCGCCATCTGCACCACGAGATCCTGACACTGTGCTATGGCGAACGCCGGGGTGTTGAGCAGGCGTTCGTCGAGCAGCACATAGTCCTGCTTTGAATCCGGCTTCTCGCGGACCGTCATAACGGCAAGCTTCTCCAGAAGTCTCGGAAACGGCAGCAGGACGGCTGTCATTGTGACGTTAAACACGCTGTGTACGACGGCTATACCGAGCGCGCTCACGTTATCGTCCAAAAAGCGAAATCCGGCGACGGCGTCGAGACTGTAGAGTACTACCGTGTACAGTATCGTTCCTATTATGTTGAAATATATATGGACGACGGCGACGCGGCGCGCGTTTTTTGTGACGCCGACGCTCGACAGCAGTGCCGTCACACATGTGCCGATATTCTGTCCGAGGATTATCGGTATCGCGGCGCCATAGCTGACACCTACCGTCGCGGCAAGCGTCTGCAAAACGCCGACCGACGCCGCCGAGCTCTGGATAATGCCGGTGAATACGGCGCCCGCCAGAATACCGAGCAGCGGATTTTTGAACAATATGAGCAGTTTTGCGAAAC
The DNA here is from genome assembly GCA_031278515.1 of Oscillospiraceae bacterium. Classification (GTDB taxonomy): domain Bacteria; phylum Bacillota; class Clostridia; order Oscillospirales; family Oscillospiraceae; genus JAISBX01. The sequence goes on from JAITKI010000052.1 coordinate 4,447, forward strand.
CCGCGTTATCTTCAAGTCCGGATACGGCGCCCTTCATCACCATCATTCCGAACATGAGTACGGAAAAGCCTATGAGCACCTCTCCGATGTCGCGCCTGCGCGAACTGCGGGACGCCATTATGAAGACTATTCCAACGGCGGCAAATACCGGGGCAAAGCCGTCGGGATTCAACAGCCTGAGGAGGAAACTGCCGCTGCCGATCCCCGCGAGCGAGAGTACCCAGGCGGTCAGCGTCGTGCCGATATTGCTCCCCATGATGACGTATACCGTCTGGTGCAATTGCATTATTCCGGAGTTGACGAGCCCAACAAGCATTACAGTCATGGCGGAGGACGACTGTATGGCGACGGTTATTCCCGCCCCGAGCGCCAGACCCCTGAATCTGCTTGATGTCGCCCGCTTCAGCGTCCGTTCCAGGTGTCCGCCGGACATTTTCTCCAGGCCCGTCGACATGACGCTCATTCCAAACAGAAAAAACGCGACGCCGCCCAGAAGCGTTAAAACCGAAAATATGTCAAATGTGTTCATACATGATCTCCGAATCCAAACGGGTTTTCGTGCGGCGGAACGCCGTCTTGCCGCGAAAATCGAGCTCCGCGCGGCGGCTCGCGCACTCCCCGCGCGGAAGATCTATCCGCGCGGGGAACAAGTCTCCAGTCCATTCACAGCAGCGCTCAGCGCTTCCCCTATGCTGTCTGAGATCAACAGATCGGCGTCGGCGTCGCGTCCCGTCAGCCCCTTGTTAATCAGCACAAGCTTCGACCCTCCGTAGAGATCCACAAGCCCGGCCGCAGGATACACTGCAAGCGACGTTCCGCCGACGATCAGCACGTCGGCGCCGCGTATGAAACGCGCGGCTGAACTCATAGTCTCGGTGTCCAGCGCCTCCTCATACAAGACGACTTCCGGGCGGACGACGCCCCCGCACCCGCAGCGCGGCACGCCCACAGAGTCCGCCATAAAATCGAACCCGTATCGCGCGCCGCAGGCTACACAATAATTCCGGTGCGCCGAGCCGTGCAGCTCCAGCACGCCGCGGCTGCCGGCCGCCTGGTGCAATCCGTCGATATTCTGCGTTACGACGGCGCGCAGCTTGCCCATATTCTCAAGTTCGGCGAGAGCCGTGTGCGCCCTGTTCGGCGAAACGCCGCGCAACAGTATCTTGTCGCGGTAGAATCTGTAGAACTCCTCCGGGCGCCGCTCAAAAAAGGAATGGCTGAGTATCTCCTCCGGCGGATACTCGTACTTCTGGCTGTACAGTCCGTCAACACTGCGAAAGTCCGGTATGCCGCTCTCCGTAGACACGCCCGCGCCTCCGAAGAATACAATATTGTCGCTGCCGACGATCCAGCTTCTCAGCAAATCTATCCGGTCGCGCGCCGCGCCGTCGCTGTCAGTCAAGGCCCACACCCTCCTGTTTTCTCAATTTCCGTTAAAATTATTCATCGCCCGCTCGACTCCGGAGGTTATTATCGTCTCGACGGCTGACGCGGCGCGCTCCAAAACTCCGCCGAGCTTCCGTATATCCGCCTCGTCAAACCGCGACAGCACCCAATCCGCGACCTCATATCCGTCGTCCGGCGGCGCCCCCACGCCGATACGCACGCGCGCGAACCCCTCTCCGCCGCACTTGGCTATGATGTCGCGCAGCCCGTTATGCCCTCCCGCCGAACCCGAAGGGCGCACCCGCAGCGCGCCGAGTTCCAGCGCTATGTCGTCGGACACCACGATAAGCCTGTCGGTCGCGAGCTTGTAGAAGCCCATGGCCTCGCGCACGGCGTCGCCCGAGAGATTCATAAACGTCTGCGGCTTGAGCAGCAGGACGCGCTCGCCGCCAAGTTCCGTCGCCGCGGTGAGCGCGTGAAACTTCAATCTGTCTATGCGCGCCCCCGTTCTCTCCTCGACCGCGCGGGCCGCCATAAAACCCGCGTTATGGCGGGTTTTGGCGTAGCGCTCCCCGGGATTGCCCAGGAACACGACAATCCGACCGACGCGCGCCCCGCGAAGGCGCCTATCCGAAAAGTGTGGAAATGGAAACTTCCTCATAAATCCTCTTGATTGCCTCGGCAAACAGCGGCGCGGATTGCAGATATCGTATCTTGTCACACGGCGTTCGCGAGGGGTAGGGTATCGTGTCCAAAAAGCACAACTCTTTGATGCAGCTGTTCTCGATGCGCTCTATGGCGGGACCGGAGAGCAGACCGTGACTCGCGCACGCGTATACCTCCTTCGCCCCCCCGAATTCCGTGAGAGCTTTTGCGGCCCCGCATATACTGCCCGCCGTATCGAGTATATCGTCTATCATGACGACAGTTTTATCGCGCACCTCTCCGATTATGTTCATCACCTCGGATTGATTCGCCTTTTCCCTGCGCTTGTCGATGATCGCCATCCCCAGTCCCAGCTTCTGGGCGAATATACGCGCCCGCGTCACGGAACCCACATCGGGAGAGACGACCATGACGTCCTCCGTATCCGCGCTGAATTTTCTCAGAAAATACTCCGCAAACAGCGGCCCCCCCATCAGATTATCCACAGGGATATCGAAAAATCCCTGTATTTGCGAGGCGTGCAAGTCCATCGTCAGTACGCGATCCGCGCCGGCTGTGGTTATGAGGTTTGCCACGAGCTTGGCCGATATCGGGTCGCGCGCCTTTGCCTTTCTGTCCTGTCGGGCGTATCCGAAATACGGTATGACAGCCGTAATCCGTCCGGCGGACGCGCGCTTACACGCGTCCGTCATGATAAGCAGTTCCATGAGATGCTTGTTCACAGGCGCGCACGTCGGCTGTATGAGGAACACATCGAAACCGCGCACCGTCTCGTGGAGCGACACAGACGTCTCTCCGTCCGCAAACGAGCCCACATCCGAGCTGCCGGGCCGCGTGCCGAGCGCATGACAGATCGCCTCCGCAAGCGGCTTGTTCGCGTTGCCGGTAAAAATTTTGATCTCTCTCCCATGACCCATAATTATGACCACGCCTTTCTTTCAAAAATATGCCTCCGGGAAATCTGCGAAAAAAACAATTTCGCCCGCCGCAGTCTCGCCGCGACAGACGAAATTATATCGTTATTCCCTTTCAACGTCGCTTTTCACGCGCGGCGCGGACTCCGTAAGTCTCGACTCCTCATTTTTTATCTCCCAGTGGATCAAGAACGTCAGCGCGCCGCGCAGCGCGATAACCGCCCCCAAGATGAGCATTTCGTCCCACATGCGCACTATGACGGTGCGCAGCACCTCCGCTCCCAATTTGAATTCAAGCGCCAGCGCTATACCCTCCGCCAGCCGAAGCCGTATGTAGCCGCCGTGGCGCAAAAGGCTGACGACACACTTCACGGCTGTCACGACGAGTATCGCCACGCCCACGAATTCGAGCAGCATTATGCCCGCCTCGACTATTATCTGAAAAATTTTTTCAATCTCGGCAAGCATATCGCACCTCTGTCTGCGTATTTGCGCGCGGCGACCGCGCCGCGCGGACATTTTATCAATAGTCCTCGCGTCATGTCAATAGCGCGTCGTAGTCGGACGGGGTGTTGACGTTGAACAGCATACTTTCGCTCCACAAAACCCCGAGCTTTTCCGGCGGCACGTACAGCGTATCCGACGAAGAGAGCAGATCCGACATACCGTACCGCCCTTCCCGGAGCGCGCGCTCAACACGGGGTAACAGAATTTTTTTGTAAAAGCCAAACAGCGGCTCGCGCTTCTTGCCGATCCTGTCGACGAGACATATCTCATGTTCACCGCACATCCGCATAAGCTCCACGGCGGCAAGCGGCTCGGCAAACGGCAGATCGCCCGCGACGAGGAACACGCCGCTCTCATCCGCGCGCGCGAGCGCGGCGTGCAGTCCGGAAAGCGGGCCGCATCCCGGATATACGTCCGGCGCGATCTCAAAACCCATATCGGCGTACGCGCCGGGACGCCCGGCGCTGACGATCACTTTGTCAAAATACGCGGAAAACTTCTCCACTGCCGACTCCAAAAATGTGCGTCCGCCCAGTTCGAGCCGTAGCTTATCGCACCCCATCCTCAAACTGCCGCCGCCTGCCAATATAACCGCAGTACTCATAATTTTCGAATAATTTCCCCAACCGAATTACCTATATTCTGTGCATCGCCTCGAAAATATCCTCGCGCTGCACGCGTATCGACAGACCCATGCGCTCACCGCTTTCGCGCAGCTCGCCCGACAACTCGTCGAACGCCTTCACGCAGCCCGACATGTCCACGAGCATTATCATGGTGAAGTACTCGCGCATTACGGTCTGCGTTATGTCGAGTATATTGACTCCGGAGCGCGACAGCGCGCCGGACACCTCCGCGATTATTCCGACGCGATCCTTACCTATTACAGTGACAATAGCTCTCATATCAAATCTCCAGAAGTTTCAATCGGCGCAAGCTCATCCAGCGTAAGCGAGAACGCGGGTATGAAGCGCTCCATAAAATAATCCGCCTCCGGCATGGCAAGCGACGCGATTTTTCCACGCGTCTGCTCCGCCGCGCTCGTAAATTCGCCGTTTCCCGCCTTCAGCTCCTCAAGGCACTTTATGTACGCGGCGATCTTGTCCGCCGCTTTTACAAAGTCGGCAGCGTCCCCGCCGTACGTCAGGACGCTCTCGTACGAAGGCCGCAGGCTGTCCGGCAGTGAGTTCAGCAACCGCTCACGCGCCTCAGACTCAATGTCGCCGTACGCCGATTTTATCACCTCGCTGCGATATTTCACCGGAGTCGGCATATCGCCCGTGAATATCTCGGCGGCATCGTGAAACAGCGCTGCGGCAGCAGCCGCGCCCGGGTCGGACGGACGCCCGAATATCTCCCGCCTTATGACGGCGAGGGCGTGCGCGACGACCGCCACCATGTGCGAGTGCTCCTGCACGTTCTCGCGGATGCTGTTGCGCATGAGCGCCCACCTGTCGATGTGCTTCATGCGCGAAACGAGCGCGAAAAATCCGTTGCGACTGCGCGTCATCTAGCCTGTCCCTCCCTCTCCGGCGTCCGGAACGAACCCTCGCGCCATCTTGACGACGGCTTTTTTCTTCCAACCGCCCGTAAAATACCGTATATTGGTTATCACCAACGCAAACACCCACCCTATGGGCAGCGTCACCCACGCGGCGCTGTATCCGAGAAGGCCCGTCTCCACGCCGACATAACCCACAACGACGCGCACGGCGAGCGCCGTAAGCGTCGCTATCGACTGGAGCACCGTATCACCCGCGCCCTGAAGCACTCCGCCGAGCGTCATATAGGCGGCAAATATGATAAAGCACGGCGCGACAAACCGCACCTGCTCCACCCCGAGTTCCAGGGGCCTGTCGGTAAGTGCGAAGAACGACACTATCGGTTTTGCGAAAACAAACAGCAAGGCGCAGACGACAATAGACACCGACACCGCCATCAGCAGCGTCGAGCGATATCCGCGCTTTACGCGATCCGATCGGCCCGCCCCGATATTCTGTCCGGTGAAATTGGCAAGACCTGACTGGAAGCCGTTTATCGGTACGAACATGAAGTTATTTATCCTTATACCGGCAGAGAACGCCGCCATGCTGTCCTCTCCAAAACCGTTAACCAAGCGCTGCATGGCGATGTTGCCCAGCGACACTATGCTCTGCTGCACCGCCGTCGGAACGCCGATCCTGAGGATGGTGCGGCACAGTCCGCCGTCGAAATGCCGCCCTCCCGCGACAAACGGGAAACGCCGTCTGAGATAGACATACGATACGACCATACATACGGCCTGCGAGATGAATGTCGCCCACGCCACTCCGGCCACATCCCAATGGAAAACGGCGACAAACAGAATGTCAAGCGCGATGTTCAAGATTGCCGTAACCATCAGAAAGATCAACGTGGCCTTTGAGTCTCCCACGCCGCGCAGCGTAAACGAGATACAGTTGTATATGAACTGGAACACGAGCCCGAGACAGTACACCCTTATATATGTGAGGGCGTATTCGCGTATGGCCGCGCCGCCCTCCGTCGGGGGTACTGTCAGCACCTTGTCTATCAACAGCGGCGCCGCCGCGTAGCCTATGACCGATACGACGATACCCAGCGCGCCCAGCATGATGAGCGCCGTGTCCACGGCGACGGCGAGCTCGTCGTTTTTCTTCGCCCCGAAATACTGCGACACCACGACGCCCACGCCCACGGATATGCCCATGGCGAACGCCAGAAACAGGAATGTGAGCGCGGCGCAGATTCCGACTCCGGCAAACGCAAGCTTGCCGTCCGCGACAAATCTGCCGACCACGACGCCGTCCACCGCATTGTACATCTGCTGCAGGAGATTGCCCGCCATGATAGGCAGCGTGAACGTCAATACGAGTTTCCACTCACTGCCGCGCGTCATATCTTTTTTCATAACCGCCTCAATATCCGCAAATTTATCCTCCTTACTGCGGCAATGCCGCGACACGCAAAACCGTCCCGCAACGAGATATTGCAAAACCGCGCGCATACCGTATAATAGTCATATTATCACACGAAAACGTAAAAGTAAACAAAGCGGGGCATTTCGTTTGCAATGGCTTCGCCATTGCAAACGAGTTACGAAAGGCAAGTTCTCGCGCTGCGGCGCTCGCATAGAACGTTATTCGGCAAATGAATTGCCGAATAACGCGGATATGACAATTTTTGCTACGTCGCACGCGAAATTATTCAAAGGGGAGGATGCGTATGAGAGCGCTTGTGACCGGCGGATCGAGGGGAATCGGCGCGGCTTGCGTCCGGGCGCTGGCCGCGGACGGATACGAGGTCGTCGTCAATTACAACGAAAGCCGCTCGGCGGCGGAAACGCTCGCGCGCGAGCTTGGATGCGAGACGATACGCGCCGACGTGCGCGATACGGCGGCGGTGGGAAAGATGTTCGCGCGCGCGGGAGACGTGGACGCCCTCGTGTGCTGCGCCGGAATAGCAAAAACGGGACTCATAACCGACTTGAGCGAGGACGAGTGGCAAGCTGTTATCGACGTCAATGTCGGGGGGACGGTGCGCTGCTGCCGCGCCGCTATCCCGTATATGACGCGCAAAAAGGCGGGCTGCATCGTAACTGTGTCGTCGGTGTGGGGAGTGACGGGCGCGTCGTGCGAGGCCGTGTACGCGGCGTCAAAGGCCGCCGTCATAGGACTGACCAAATCGCTCGCCAAAGAACTCGGCCCTTCCGGAATACGCGTGAATTGCGTGGCGCCCGGCGTTATTGACACGGAGATGAACGCTTTACTTACGGACGCGGATATCGCCGCGCTGCGCGCCGCCACGCCGCTCGGAGCGATAGGCCGCCCCTCGGACGTGGCGCATCTCGTCCGGTTTTTGGCGTCCGACAGCGCGCGCTTCATCACGGGACAGGTCATAGGGGCGGACGGCGGATTTCCATATTGAAAGGATGCCGCGCGGAACTGCTTTTCCGCTGAAAAGTGGCCTTTCGCACGCGCCGGGGGGTTCTTGCTCCCCGTTTGCGCGGCGTCCGGCAAGAATATTTTCGTTTGTAGCGATTTTCGCTCTCCCGTCCTTTTCGGCATAGGCGAAAAGAATTTTTGCACAGGAGTGCGTGAAGTCCTTCGACTTCGCGGGGACCCCTATATAACGGAGCAAAAATTATCACATTTCGCATTTTCCGGGGATTTATTCCTCGGAAAATGCTCTTTGCGAGCCGCGCACGGCGAGATCCAAGCCTCGTTACTCGTTTGTTACGGCCTCGGCCGTGACAAACGAAATGATTCGGCAATCGGTATGGTTGACTAACCGCGCGTCCGAGGTATACAATGCCCGGCAGTCGGACACCTTTGGCCGGAAAGTCGGCGGCTGCCGCGAAACATCGCAGCCGCGCTGACGTGGCCGGCGGCGACGAAATATAACAGGGAGGTATATACTCGTGCAGGAAAAGTATGAAAAGCTGTTCTATGAATTCGTACCGCAGGAGACAAATTGGGGGGATTGGTGCCACAGTCCGCAGGCGTATTTCCGAGGCGACAAGGATCTTCCGGGCGCCGGGATGAACGTCGGATTCCAGGTTTTCAAAGCACCGGTGTTTCTGGAGCGCGAACCGCATTTTCACCGTGAGGACGAGTATCTCGTCTTCCTCGGGGCAAAGCTGCCGGACGTGTTCTCCTCATGGGACGCCGAGGTACACTTTTTCTTGGGGAAAACGCTTGAGACGATGGAAAAAATCGTCATAACCGAGCCGACGATCATCAAGCTCCCGCGGGGATACTGGCACAGTCCGCTGAACTTCGCGCGCGTGGACAAACCGCTGCTCTTCCAGGCCGTAGTGCTGGCCGGAAAAGAGGGAAGCGTCAAACTTGTCGAGCGCGACAGCGGGGAACGTCAGTACATTTTCTCCGGAGACGAGACGAGACTGTGCGTGTTCGATACGCACAAAAAATGCAATTACTGCGGCTATTGCTTCTCACATTCGGAAGAGATCCCAAAGCCGCCGTTCAAGTTTGTTCCCTGGACGGTGGTAAACGAGGACGGCGTCGAAAAGTATACCGAGACGGGGGCGTACGACCCCGCCAAGGCGCCGGCAAGCCCGGAGTGCGTGATAACTCCGGCGTATAAGTCAAAGCCGTACTCAGACGCCACGGCGCTGCTCGCCCCAAAACCCGCGCTGAGTCCGGACATCGCAAAGTGCGTCCTCGCCATGCCGAAAGAAGAGACCAAGTGGGGCGACTGGTGTCCGTCGCCGCAGGCGTACTTCCGCGGAGAGACATACATGGAAGACGCCACGTATCACGTCGGGTGGCAGGTATTCACGGCCGCCAACGACATGGAGGACTGCCATTTCCACCAAGGCGTCGAGGAGTACATATTTTTTGTGGGTTCCGATCCAATGAATATCTTCGATTTCGACGCCGAGATTGAGATGTTCTTCGGCGACGATCCCGACCACCTGGAAAGCAAAATAATTACAAAACCGACAGTCGTGCGTATACCGGCGAACGTCTGGCACTGTCCGATTCTATTCCGCAAAATGAACAAGCCGCTCGTTTTCCAGGCGGCCTTTCTGTCCGGGACATGGGGTACCATAACGCAGAAACCCGACGACCCGTCCTCCGCGATTCCCGACGAAGTCCTCGCGAAAATGCCGTTTTCCCGTATGCGCAACTACGGCTACATGGGCGACAACGTCAGGTTTTGCAAATACAACACGAAAAAGCGCTGCAACATCTGCGGCGCGTGCTTCCCGAAACCCGAGGAATATATAAACGCCTGACTCGGCGGTATTTCAGTCGAACGCGAATCCGTACCATCCGCCCGGCCGCGTCATGCCGGGCGTTTGCGCGCCGGACGTGACGCGGAGCATCCCAAACCGGCGCGCGACGGTTCCGACTGCTCCGCGCCGCGCCGGCGCGCAGACGTCTATCACCTCAGCCGGTAACCGCGCCGCTAGCGCCGCCACGCACAGCGCCGCGCACGACGGCGGCGCGTCGGGCGGCATGAGCAGTTCCTTCACGGACAGCGCCCCGCCGTCTGTCCGCACGGCGGTGGCGCAGGCCGCCAAGCCGTCCGCGCCGATCTCAAACAGTCCGCCGCCCGCACGCTCGCACAGTCGCCTCTGGTATTCGAGCGCGCCGCCGCCCGCGCCGATGTGCGTCACGCCGCGCAGCAACCGCTCCCTCATCTCTCCGTACTCTGCGGGCGTCACGCGCCGCGCCGCCGCCTCGGCGCCGCGCGGAAGCTCCCGCGCGTGAAATCTGCTCTCGCACGCGTAAAACCACTCGCGAAACCCGGCGCGCTTATTGTAATAATCAAACAGACTGTCGTCCGACGGTCTCAGAACGGCGGACGCATATCCCATCTCCGCGGCCCTGCTCGTCAAAGCGCGCGTGACGCCGCCGCCGCCGCCGAGTCCCCGCGATTTGGGCAGCGCGGCTATCGCGTAGAGCATGGCGCACGGCGTCCGCGCGCCCTCCGGCGATACCAGATCCCCGGCGGGCGCCATATGCCCCGCCGCGATCGGCTCTCCCCGAAGCTCCGCGACCACCGACACGACGCGTCCGCCGAAGCTGTCAAAAAAATCGGAGATTTCCGCGTCCTCGTCCTCAAAAGCCGATTTCCATATCGCGCGCAGCGTCGGCGCGTCGGCGCGCGTCGCGTCGCGCGCCGTAACAATCCCGTCCATCAGCCGTATGTCTCCGGGCATATCTCCCTTATGCGTCTCTGAATGGCCTTCAGATCGACGAACGTCTCCGGCCTGCGTCTGGGATCGCGCAGCAGCGCGGAAGGGTGGAACAGCGCCACGAAATGCGCGTCTCCCCTTTCGAACCACTTCCCGTGGTCGCGCGTTATCTTAAAATCGCCGCCTATGAGCGCCATCGCCGCGATGCGCCCCAGGCACACCGTTATTTTGGGGCGCAGCAGCGCATACTGCGCCCGGAGCCACGGCATACACGCCTCCTGCTCGGATGGCAGCGGATCTCTGTTGCCCGGCGGACGGCATTTTATCATGTTTGCGATGTAGACATTTTTTTCCCTGTCCAGATCGATTATCTTCAGCATATCGTCCAGCAGCGCTCCCGCCCGCCCGACGAACGGCTTGCCCTCCGCGTCCTCGTGCTCTCCCGGCGCCTCGCCGATGAACAGCAGTCTCGCGTCGCGCGGCCCGACGCCGAAAACCACGTTCGCGCGTCTGTCACAGAGCGGACATCTCTCACACAAAAGACAGGATTTCTCCAGCTCGTCCCAGTCAAGCGGCTCGTCGCCGCCGCCGGCAGTCAAAAAATTGTCCATACACACCTCCTGCGAATGTTTTCGTTTGCGGCAGTTTTCGCTCTCCCGTCCTTTTCGGCGTAGGCGAAAAGGATTTTTGCACAGGAGTGCGTGAAGTCATTCGACTTCGCGGGGGCCCCTATATAACGGAGCAAAAATTATCACACTTCGCATTTTCCGGGGATTTATTCCTCGGAAAATGCTCTTTGCGAGCCGCGCACGGCGAGATCCAAGCTCCCGTGACTCGTTTGTTACGGCCCCGGCCGTGACAAACGAAAATATTCTACT
>JAITKI010000032.1 GCA_031278515.1 Oscillospiraceae bacterium
TTTGCGTTTGCTGTCTGTCGCTGTCTCTTCGCCCACTCCCTCGGCGCACTTTTCTGCCTCTTCATCGCCCATACCGCTCCGCGGCTCCCTTTCGTTATTTTTATGCGATTGCCCTGGCATTTGGAGGATGTGCGCGGCATTTTTCAGATGAAACTGACATGGCAAAAGCCCGACGGCGGCAGAGGGCGCCGCAGCATTTCAACCGGCTTGCCGGTAAAAGGCAACAAGAGGCGCGCCGAGGACATGCTGCGGGACGCTTGCCAGACGCAGGGGCGGAAACTGATGTCCGCGCCGTCAGCAGACAGTTTGCTTTTCGCGGATTTTATGGAGCAGTGGCTGGAAGAAATCAAGCCGAATATAAGAGCGAGCACATACGGAGGTTATTGGCAAAATACAAGGCGGGTCATCGTTCCATATTTCCGGCCTAGGGGCATTACGCTTCAAGGGCTTACGGCTGAAGACATCAACAAGTTCTATGCAGAGCAGATAAAGCGCGTAAAAGCAATGTCTGTGACTAAATACCACGCAAATATTCACAACGCTTCGATCGAGCACACGGTTGTTGAAACAAGCGTCGAGGGGAAGAAAGTCATCATAGCCGACGACACCACAAAAAGCAAGTCCAGCAATCGAACTCTCCCGCTCATTGCGCCCGTACGCGCGAGATTGCTCGAAATCCGGCGAGAACAGGATGAGTACAAAAAGCTCTGCGGCAGATCATACAACACGAAAGATGGGCAATACATCTACGTTGACCCGCTCGGGAACCTTATTCGCCCCGCCGCTCTCACGCGTGACTTCCCAAAGTTCATGGAAACGCATGGTTTCCGCAGAATGCGTCTGCATGACCTCCGCCACTCGTGCGCCAGCCTTCTCCTCGCATCCGGCGTGCCGCTGAAGCAAATACAGGAATGGCTGGGCCACAGCGACTTTGCGATCACGGCAAACACATACGCGCATCTTGAATTCGACTCAAAACTGAAGTCAGCGGACGCTATGACGTGGATTGATAGAACCGCTCTCGCGCACGCCGCAGATTCCGATAACTGAAAGCCCTGCCGCTGCTTAAAAAAGGCAGCGGCAGGGTGCTGGCGGAGAGTCAGGGATTTGAACCCTGGTTTGGCTCATCACCAAATTACGTTTTCAAGACGTACGCCTTCAACCGCTCGGCCAACTCTCCGGATAGAACAGTACAATATCAAGTTGCGGATTTTGGGCAAACATTCATGGCAAACACCACTCACGCAAACAAGGTCTCAATTGCGGAAAATATCGACGTGGCAAGGGTTTCCAAGGCTCTGCGGCCTAATGCCGCCTAATGGTTTTCAAGACCACCCCGCTGTGACCGCTTCGGTACCCCTCCCAATATTTCGACCCGTTTCCACACCAAGAAAGCTGTTTCCGCGCGGGTTCGCGCGCTTCCCGCGGCGCGGCGCGGCGCAAACGCGTCTCTTGCGACGCGTCTATTCTATCCCATAAATCAACGTAAATCAAGCGAATTTTGCGCGCCGCGCACCGCGCGCCTCCCCGGGTCTCCCGTCCGCTCTCACGCGGCCCGGGCAGCCGTCGCGGCAGGTACTCCCCTACCCGCCCTCTCGCCGCCCGGACACGAGACTGAAAAGCTGCGTCCTGTTGTGTATATTCGTCTTTGCGTATAAATTTGACAGGTGCTTGTTCAGCGTCGACTGGGTTATGCCGAGGACGCGGCATATCTCGTCGTTCCCCACGCCTCTGAACGTCATGGAGAGCACCTCCATCTCGCGTTTTGTGAGATGATACTCCGCCGCGGCCTCCGCCACCCTCTCGCGTGAAAAGCGTCCGGAGCTCTCGCCGGAATCGTTCTCGATGATGCTGTAGTATTTGCGCTCAAGCGGATCCTTGAGTGTATTCATTATGTATACGTCGCGCTCCGAAAAGTTCTCGTTTTCCTCGCTGCGTAGGATTCCCAGCACGATCAGCGGAGTGTCCTTCCGCACGAGCGATATGAAGAGTCCCCAGTAGATGTTTTTCGGCTGCCATACCTCGCGGTACACGCGCGTCTTCTCCCATTTCGCGGGCGGAATGATGTCGGACTGGCGGAATACCATGCTGTACGGCGACATTATGAACTCGTTCCAGTGCGGGTAGCTGCCCTCCATGAAAAACGCGTGGTCGGAGCTGTCATCGAGCGGCTCCGTGGACACCGGGGAATTCAGGGCGGCCTGCCCGTTTTTGCGGCTCGTCTTGAATATGATGCCGGTCTGATACGGTATGAGCGTCCTCATCTGCTGCAGGATCGTGTTGCATGTCTCCCGGTATGTCTCGGAATAGTTGATTCGAGTCACCATCTGGAGCAAAAACTGCCACTCGTAATCGAAAAGAGTCGAGCTCATTTGTCGGGATCACTCCTTTCAAGGCTGCGGATACATATTACTATGTAGCTTTACGTCTCTACAATATCATATGTTATCAAGAATTTCAAGAAAAAGTATTATAAAAAGTTATTCAATTTTTCCGCGAGACGGTCTATAATGGAGTCGTCCGCGCAAAAATACCGTCACGCAAGAGAATACAGGAGGAAATGCAATGATTTTTTCGGAAAAACATGAACTTATCCGCAAGCTGACGCGCGACTTTGCCGAGAAAGAGCTGACACGGGACATCCTGGACGAGATCGAGGAGACGGGCGTATACCCGCCCGAGCTTCTGGCCAAGATGGGGAAAGCCGGCTTCTTCGGCGTCAAGACTCCGCTGAAATACGGCGGGCAGGGTTCCGACTACTTGTCTTACGCCATCGTACTGGAGGAACTGGGCAGGGTCAGCGCCGTGACCGACATATGGGTGTCGGCGCCGAACTCTCTGGGCGGCGGGCCGCTGATGCTGGCCGGCACGGAGGAACAGCTGGAGAAATACCTGAGACCTGTCGCCACGGGAGAGAAAATAATGGCGTTCGCGCTGACAGAACCGGGCGCGGGCTCCGACGCCGGAGGCACTACCACAACGGCGGTAAAGGACGGCGACTACTACGTGCTCAACGGGCGCAAGACGTTTATCACAACGGCGCCTGTGGCGGACTGGTCGATAGTGTACGCGAAGACCGACCTCGCGCAGAAAGGGTCGCGCGGCATATCGGCGTTCATCGTGGATATGAAGCTCCCCGGCGTCTCCTGCGGCAAGGCGGAACATAAAATGGGCATTATCGGCTGTCCCACGTCCGACATTATACTGGAGGATGTGCGGGTACACAAGTCCGACCTTCTCGGTGAGGAGAACAGGGGCTTCCAGAACGCGATGAAGACGCTGGACATCGGGCGCATCGGCGTTGCGGCAATGAGCATCGGCGTCGCGCAGGGCGCCCTTGACGAGGCGATTAAATACGCCAAGGAGCGCAAGCAGTTCGGCAGACGCATAGCCGACTTCCAGGCGATAAGCTTCATGATAGCCGACATGGCCACAAAGCTGCAAGCGGCAAAGGAACTCGTGTACCGCGCGGCGCAGCTGAAAGAAGTCGGCGACTCTGAGGCCGGGACGGCCGCGTCGATGGCCAAATACTACGCGACGGAGATCTGCAACGAGATCGCCGGAAAGGCCGTGCAGATACACGGCGGGTACGGTTATATCAAGGAATACAGGGTGGAGCGCATCTACAGGGACTGCCGCGTGTTCACCATATTCGAGGGGACGTCGCAAGTGCAGCAGATGGTCATCGCCGGCAATCTGCTCAAGTAAACGAAGGAGATTGGTACGAATATGAAAATAATAGTATGCGCAAAGCAGGTACCCGATACGAACGAGGTCAAAATCGACCCTGTCAAAGGTACTCTGATCCGGGAGGGCGTCCCGTCTATACTCAATCCGGACGACGCCAACGCGCTTGAGGAGGCGCTCGCTCTCAAGGAGAAATACCCGGGAACGACCGTCTCCGTCATATCGATGGGTCCTCCCCAGGCAAACTATATGCTCAGGGAGTGCCTGGCGCTCGGCGCGGACGACGCGTACCTGCTGTCGAGCCGCGCGTTCGGGGGCGCGGACACGTGCGCGACCTCGACGACGATAGCGGCCGGTATCCGCAAGCTCGGCGGCTGCGACATAATCCTTGCCGGACGTCAGGCGATCGACGGCGATACGGCCCAGGTTGGCCCGCAGACGGCGCAGCGTCTCGGATTTCCCTCTGTTACGTACGTTCAGAAGATACGCGAGATAAAAGAGAAGTCCGTAGTGGTGGAGCGTCAGCTTGAGGACGGGTACGAGGTCATAGAGGTGCAAATCCCCTGTCTGCTCACGGCGGTCAAGGAACTCAACGAGCCGCGCTACATGTCGGTTAAGAGCATTGAGGACGCGTATAAGAAGGAGATAACCGTCTGGGGGGAGAGCGACGTCTCGCTCGCGCCGGAGGATTGCGGCTTAAAGGCCAGCCCGACGCAAGTCTTCCGCAGCTTCACGCCGCCGCCGAAGGGCAGGGGCGAGATGCTGTCCGGCACAGTGCCGGAGATGGCCTCGGCGCTCATCGCCAAACTCACGGAAAAGCACGCGCTATAAGATTCGGAAAGGAATGAAACCATAAATGGCTGTCAGAATAATAGCTGAAAAATGCAAAGGTTGCCAGAAATGCGTCAAGAACTGCCCGTTTACCGCCATAACCATGCAGGAAAAGCTGGCCGTTATAGGACCCGGCTGCACAAATTGCGGAGCGTGCATTGATGAGTGTCCGTTCGGCGCTATAGAGAAAGCGGACGACGGGGCGCGCGGCGTGGATATATCCCTCTACCGCGACGTCTGGGTATTCGCGGAGCAACGCGACGGCGCGCTCATGAACGTGTCGGTGGAACTGCTGGGAGAGGGCGCGAAGCTGGCCGGCGAAATAGGGTGCAAGCTGTGCGCCGTTCTCTGCGGGGAGAACGCCGGCGGATTGATAGACGAGCTGTTTGAGTACGGCGCCGACAAGGTATATTACGCCGACGCTCCGGAACTCAAATCGTACAACACCGACGCGTATACGAAGGTCATATATCAGGCGATAGTGAAGTACAAGCCGGAGATTGTCCTGCTCGGCGCGACGCACGTCGGACGCGACCTCGGCCCCTGTCTCGCCGTGCAGTGCGGCACGGGACTCACCGCCGACTGCACAAAGCTCGACATAGATCCGGAGGACAAGAAACTCATGCAGACGCGGCCCGCGTTCGGCGGCAATCTCATGGCTACGATTCTTTGCCCGAACCACCGCCCGCAGATGTCCACCGTGCGCCCCGGCGTCATGGAGAAGCCGAAGCGCCGGCCGGGCGCAAAGGGTGAACGCGTAGACCTCGCCGTGTCTTTCAAAGACGGGGAGATTCGCGAACGCGTGCTGGAGGTCGTCAAAGGACTTACGGAACAGGTCTCGCTGACGGACGCGAAGATAATAGTGTCCGGCGGCGCGGGTCTTGGCGGCCCGGACGGCTTCGGACTCATCAAGCAGCTCGCCGACCGCCTCGGAGGCGTGGTGGGCGCGTCCCGCGCCACCGTCGACTCGGGCTGGATAGACCACTCCCATCAAGTCGGGCAGACGGGTACCACCGTCAAGCCGCAGATATATTTCGCCTGCGGCATATCCGGCGCCATACAGCACCTCGCCGGTATGCAGAACTCCGGCTATATCGTCGCCATCAACAAAAACGAGAACGCCCCGATATTTGAAGTCGCCGATTACGGCATAGTGGGCGACTTGTACAAGGTCATCCCGGCGATTCTTGAAGTCCTGGGCTGACTTCTCCCACAACCGCCGCTCACTCGCGCGGAGAAACGGCGGGGCGGTGCGGTTTCCGCGCCGAAACACTCCGGCAAGGGGCGGTCGATTAAAATCGGCCGCCCCTCTTGTGTGTCCGCTGTGATATTCCACTCGCAAACGGGCGGCGCCTCCCGCTCCCGCGTTATCGTACGGCGTTAAAACGTCAGATACTGTTCCCGTATTCGGAGGCCAGGTAGAGGTAGCAAGACGACGCCCACGCCGACCAGAACAGGCCGGGCTCGCCGAAAGCCGTCAGGCTGCGGTCTCCCTTGCCTGTCAGCGCGTTGTGGATGTGGTAAAAGCCGCCGTCGCGCAGCGCCGCGCAGTAGTCGTTCGCGACCCGTGCCGCGAGGTCGCTCCGCCCGCAAGCCTCAAGTGCCAGCACCATGATGAATTCCGCCGGAACGATGATGCTGCCCTGCGTGAATCCGTGCTTGAAATAATCGCTTGTGACGCCCTCTGTGGCCAGCCCGTACGGCGTCGAGAAACCGTCGGGGCCGAACATGAACTCTATGCTCTTGTCAATGATCTCCTGTGGCAGACGCCGGCCTAAAATCAGCGGGACATACAGCGGGATGGTGCTCGTATTCGACCGCTCACCCGTCCTCGCGTTGAACGCGAACCACCGCTCGCCGTCCCAGAATTTTTCGACTATCTTGCCTACAAGCTCCGCCGAGCGTTTTTCCCATTCGGCGCATATCTCCTCCGGCTTTCCGATGTCGCGCCCGAGCGCGGCGACAGCTTCCATCGACAGCGCTATGAACGCGTTCAAATCGGGACTGGCGCAAGGGCAGCCGATGGTATCGTAGTACGGCGCGTCCTCCCAGCCCGTCTCCAAAATATTCTGGAACTCCGCCACGCCGTCATGGTCTTTATCCCGGAATTTCATGAAATATTCCGTCCACCGGCGCATGCCCTCCCAGACAGTCTCCTTGCTCTCTTTTGGAATCGACGCGAAATCGCGGCGTTTCATGAGCCACAGCAGCGCCATGCCGTGTACGGGCGGCTTGAGTCCCTCGCCGCCAACACTCGCGCGGTATCCCAACGCGTCCACCATACGTCCGTTTGCGTCGAGGTAGTCAAAGCCGGATATAAAGATGTTCCACGCCAGCTCGAGATCGCTTGAGAGCCAGACGGCCTGCATCGGCTGCTGCCAGACGAACGCCGCCTCAAATATGCTGTGAATCATCTTCACCATCGTGTGTTTATAATCGGACTCGCCGTCCGGTTCCACTGTCATATTCCACGTCTGCCAGAGCGCTTGCAGGCGCTTCGGCTCGTACGCCGCCGGCAGACTCGGAAACAGGCGCGCGCAATACCCGTCAAAATCCGCCTTGACGGACTTGACGCACGCGTCGTAATCCGGATAATCCTTCGCGGCGCGGTGTACGGGATCAATCATGTACTCCTCGAGCGCCAATCGCAGTACGCCGTTTTCGTCCGGCTCCATATCCGCAAATCCGGCGCCCGCCCGCAGACTGCCGACTACGGGCATCATCAGGAGCCGCGTCACGCCGAAACCTGCCACCAACGCGCCGCAGTCCTCCATCAGGTCCACAACGCTCGGCAGCAGGAAGCGCGGCGTCGGCGTTACGCGCAGCGTCAGACCGTCCTCCCCGCCGCACATGACGAGCTTGCGCTCTCCGATACAGAAGCGCACGGAACCGTGGCGCGACTCCAGGACGACCTCATACGGCGTTGTGGAGATGAGCGCCGGCAGCGTCTTCCCGTCCTTCACAAGTTCCAGCTTCACCTGCCTGAAGCCGTTGCTCGCGTTGAGGTCCGAGGACATCGCGTTCATGTTGATCCTGCAATTGCAAAGCCAGAGAGTGCATTTGCCGATCAGATCCTCGCCCTTCACGTCGTTTGCGAACGCCAGAAACGAACCTCTGCGTGAAAACGGCGCCTCCAGCAAATCCACGAACAGATCTCCTCTTATTTTTTCTTGTTTCAACTTTTTAACCTCCCCTATTTCATGATTCCAAAGCGAAATGCTCACTCCATAATAGCCGTCAGCATGACGAGCGCGGCGGACGCCGCCCACGTCGTCCAGGGCCAGCCGTCCGAACCTGTCGGATTCTCCCAGGTGACGACAGGTTCCCCCGTCACGGGCTCGGTATCGGACGGCGCGAAGCCGAGCAGTATGCCGTTGTCGTACAGGTTGCGGCACACGCGGCGCGAGATCTCGCGTGCCTCTTCAATCTTTCCGCACCGGTACAGGCCAACCGCGGTCAGCATGTTGCACGGCGTCACCACGCGCCCCAGCACAAAGTTGAACCCGAAGTGACACAGCGGACTTTCGAGACTCTCCGTAACAAGCCCGATGTCCGTCAAGTACTCGGGACGCATGACCTGCTCCGCCAATTCGTCTATGATGCGCTGCGGGAGGCGCTCCTTGCCGAGGACGAGAGCCTGAAACATGGCCAGACTCTTGCACTTGACCGTCTCACCCGTCGCTGTCAAATACCCGACAAACTGCTCCCCGTCCCACAGATCCGTTACAAGCGTATCCAACAGTCGCTTGGAGCGGCGCGACCACGCCTCGGCCTCGTCGTTCTTCCCCAGTTTCCCGGCCAGGCGGGCGCACAGGTCCATCAGCATGATCATGTACGCGAACAAATCCGGCGTCTCTATGGGAAACCCTTTCTGATACAGCGAGAGATCGTCCCAGCCGGATTCGTGCGCGCTGAAAATAAACACGCGGTCGTCCCCGTGGCCCGCGTTGCGGGCGGACAGCCAGAAATTCAGCCACCCGACAAACTTGGGATACATCTCCTCGCAGTCCTCCGCCGTGAGGAAGTCGTCGCCGCACCGGCTGACTATCCAATCAAACGCGAGCGCCTGGAACGCCGGCTGCATCCCGCCTACGCCCACGTCGTAGAAACTGACGCTGGCCGGGATCTGTCCGTTCGGTATTTGGTATTTGAACATGACCTTTTGCAGACGCCACGCCTCCTCGGGGTTGTTCAGCATCGGCATGGAGTTGTAGCTCTGCTGCCATGACATGCAGTAGTTTGCCCATACGAGATGCATACGCGCCATCGTATCCAAAAACTTGCCCGTGACGCGCGTCCTGTGCGACCAGATCACATACGCGGCGTACCTGTAGAGGTCCTCCCAGCCCTTGGCGGGCTTCTTGAGATTCTTCTCAACGAAGCTGTCATAATCTGACTGGCTCTTCGCCCTCATCTCGTCAAACAACGCGTACGTCTCGTCTCTGGCGCGGAAGTCGTTGTGCTCGTGTACCGCCGACTCAAACGCGCCCGTCTCCGCGGATGGGATAAAATCGATCTCGACACTGTCAAATTCGCCCTTTTCGAGGTTCCACGGACTCGACGCGTGGAAGCATCCGGCGAGCGGGACAAACAGCATTTTGCAAGCCGTGCCGAAATCCGCCTCCCAAGCGCCGTCCGGCGTCGGATAGACGCCCCGGCAGCCGACGGCGCTGCCAAACGGCTTTTCCGCGCGCAGCACCATGCGCAGACCAACCCCCCGGCCTCTGATCCGCAGCTGGTCGATCCCGTCCATGCAGAATTCAACGTTCCCGCGCTCCGTCTCGATGCGCAGGTGGGATATATCCGCAAAATATGTGTACGGCAGGATCATCCCGTTATACGTCGGATACAGCAGGAACGTGTTGGAGCGCTGGTCGAGCATCACACCGTCTTTGCTGACTGTCAGCCCGAGAATGGGTTCCCTGAAATCCTCATACAACGTCCAAAAGGACGCCTCGCGCGAAAACGCCGCTTGGCGGAGCGTATGCTTTTCACGTGTTCCGAACATCAGACCGCCGCCCCCTTTCCACATGTATGCAGCTTTTCAGCCAAATATATCATCGCCGCGCAGCCGATGGGGTTGAAATCGTCCGCCGGTCTCCGCACAGGCTGCTCCCCCTCGGATGTCAGCGAATCGCGCGCCCCGAATTCTTCCATCGCGGTGAGCAGACGCGCCGCCGCCCGCGCCGCCAGATCAACAGCGCCCGCGTCAAACAGCCCGCCCGTCGCCATCATCTGCAGCGCCGCGTCCACGGCGCCGCGCCCGACCGCGGCGGTGTCGAACCCGCTGCTAACCCTGCTTTCCGATCGGAAACCATACGGCGAAAGAAACGTCTCCTCATCGCCGAGCCGCCCGGCCAGCGCGTCGATTATGTCCTGCGGGAGTCGTTTCCCCAGCATTACCGGCAGATACGCGAGCAGACTGTCGGACGCGTACCGCCGCCCGCTGACGGCGCCTTGGCACACGAAGCGCTCCCCGTCCCACAGCGTCAGCAGCGTATCGAGCAGACGCGCGGACGACGACGCCCACCCGTCTTTTTTGCCGTCGCCCACCAGTCCGCTCATCTCCGCCAGCGCCTCCGCGTACAGGATCATGTACGCATACAGATCCGGCGTCTCTATCGGGAACGGCAGCGCGCTGTATGAGGACGCGCTGAAGCCGTACTCATCGCGCGTGTTGTATGAAAGGCGGTCTTTCGCGAGACTGTGGCTCTTGAACCACCAGTCGTAATGCTCCGCCAGAGGCCCGTACAGCGCGTCCGCGGCCCTCTTCGCCGCCCCTGCGTCCGCGTTTTTGAGCAGGCGGAGCGCCGCGACGCCGAATGTCGGGGGAAACGCGCGGAAATTCGGCGTGGAGTCGCTGATCGTCGCCGGCAGCATCCCGTTTTGCATGTGCGCGAGGTTGCCTCCGAGCAGCTTCACGGCCTCGTCCGTATCCGAAAGCGCCATTGAGTACAGCGGCTGCTCGCAGGCCCTCGCCTGCCCTTCCCGCATCATATCGGCGTAAATCATGTCCGATTTCAGCGTCGGGAGAATCGGCGCGCTGCTTTTGGCCTGATAGCTTATCCACATCGCGTACGCCGAGAGTTCTTTCATACCCTGATATTTCGCGCCGACGTCCGGAAACTTGGCGAGAAAATCCCCAAATTCCCGCTCCGCGCTATCGACGCACGCGTCAAAATCCTCATATTCGATGTAGCCCCACTCGTCCGGACTCATGGAATACGCGGCGACCTCAAACACGCCGTTCTCATCGGGCAAAAATTCCGCGTGGACATACGCGGGGCCGTTGAGCGCCGGGTCGAATTTTGAGTCCAGCGTGATCTCACCCTTCAACTTCTTAAAGAAGAACACGCCGCCTCCGGCGTACACGCTGCGCAGGTTGTACTCCACGACACCGCTCGGCAGCAGCTGAGCGTTCATCATCGACATGAACGGCAGCTTCACATACAACCGCACGCCGACACCCTTCCCTTCAATGCGCATCGTCTTGGCTGTATCCAGCGCGATGCGGACGCCGCCCTTGTCCGTATCCAGACGGAGATGCGAGGGCGTTGCGGTGTATGTATATGGTATCGGCTCTCCGCCGTAAATGGGCGCGATGTCCACCAGCCCGCGGCGGCGCGGCGCGGCGCCACCCTGCGCGCATACGGCAAAATACAGTCCGCGGGCAAAATCCACGTCGTTCGGATCCTCCCGCTGCACCGGGTATTCCTGCCGCATGACTTTACCGGGTCCCGGTCTGCGCTCCTCGCGGTCCGCGTTGTTCTCCTCGAACACCATGAAGCGTGACCGCGTCCGGCCAAACGGGATCCTCGTCAGATCCAAGCCGGATACTGAACCTATCAACCTTAAATCACTCCCTTACGCAATGCGCTCGTATATTCCCGGCAATGCTATCACTGCGCGCCGCGAAATTCAAGTTCATTTTGACGCCGGCAATCCCTCCGCAAAAATAATTAACCGAAATCCGGGCAATCGCCGCTGAAAATCGGGAAAATGCGGCGAATGTTATCGTTTGCGGCGGTTTTCGCTCTCCCGCCCTTTTCGGCGTAGGCGAAAAGAATTTTTGCACAGGAGTGCGACGATGCAAAAATTGTAATATTCCGCATTTTCCGGGGATTTATTCCTCGGAAAATGCTCTTTGCGAGGCGCACACGGCGAGATCCAATCCTCGTTACTCGTTTGTTACGGCCCCGGGCCGTGACAAACGGAATGATTCGCGGGCGGGCTCACTTGACATTTTCCGAGGATTATTTATACTTATTATGGTCCGCCGGGGGCGGAGCATAAGCAAAAGGACATGGTTCGATGGATAAAATAACGGTGGCGGTGCTGTTCGGCGGCTGTTCGACGGAATACGATATATCGCTCCTCTCGGCCGCGGCGGTCGTCAAGAGTCTCGACAGGAAAAAATACGACGTCGTCCGGATCGGAATAACGCGTGAGGGCGAATGGCTCAAATTTGACGGCGACGACGCGCGGATAGAGGACGATACGTGGCGGCGCGAGGGGCCGTGCGTCCCCGCGATAATCTCGCCCGACAGGCGCGCGCGCGGCGTCGTCGTCTTCAGCGGCGGCTGCGCCGAGATACTGCCGGTCGATGTCGTATTTCCGGTTCTGCACGGAAAAAACGGTGAGGACGGAACCGTACAGGGACTTCTGGCGCTGGCCGGGATACCCTGCGTCGGGAGCGGCGCGCTGTCGTCCGCCGTCTGCATGGACAAGGACGTGGCGCACCGTCTGGCGGCGCACAGCGGCATACGCGTCCCGAACTCCATAACGCTTCGCGCGTCCGACGCCGTGAGTGACGCGCCGGGACTCGCGGCCGGCCTACGCTACCCTCTGTTTGTGAAGCCCGCTAACGCCGGATCCTCTTTCGGCGTGACAAAAATCCACGACGCCGCGGAGCTTCCAGCCGCCGTAGCGGAGGCGTTCGCGCACGACGGCAAGGTAGTCGTCGAGGAGGCGGCGCCCGGCTTTGAGGTCGGCTGCGCCGTGCTGGGAGACGATGCGCTGACAGTCGGTGAAGTGGACGAGATTGAGCTGTCGGGCGGTTTTTTTGACTTCACTGAGAAGTACACGCTCAAGAGCTCGCGAATCCATATGCCGGCCCGAATCTCCGCCGAGACGGCGGAGCGCGTCAAGAGCGCGGCGCGGCGCATATACCGCGCGCTGGAGTGTTCCGGCATGGCGAGGGTTGACATGTTTCTCACGCCGGACGGCGAGATCATATTCAACGAGGTAAACACGATCCCGGGTTTCACCGCGCACAGCCGATATCCGAGTATGCTGGGCGGGGTGGGTATCTCTTTCACGGAGATAACCGACACGCTGATTCGCTTGGCGCTGAGGACTTAAACGCGTCCGCCGCCCCGCCTCCGGCCATTTCCCGGACGTCAAACTCGGCGCTCTTTGTCCGCCCTCCGGCTGACGACGCCCGCGCGGAACGCCGGGCGGGATATGCGTTGCGGCGCGCCTTTTCGAATCAATTCGTTTGTCACGGCCGAGGCCGTAACAAATGAGTAACGAGGCTTGGATCTCGCCGTGCGCGGCTCGCAAAGAGCATTTTCCGAGGAATAAATCCCCGAAAAATGCGAAATATGATAATTTTTGCATCGTTATATGGGGGTCCCCGCGAAGTCGAAGGACTTCACGCACTCCTGTGCAAAAATTCTTTTCGCGGTAGTCTTGCGTCTGAAACAAAACGAAAGGCAGGGTCTCGTCCGTGGAGCGCAGTTTCGATCTCGCCAACAAGCTGCTGGAGATTAAAATATTCATAATGTTCATACTGCGCGAGCTGGACTCCCGGACGCCGTTGGCGGCGCTGTATGAGCTCGCGGCGCGCGGCAGCGGCGTGGGGTACTTCGACTTTGTCGAGTGCCTGAACGGGCTCGTCAAAACGGGACACGCGGTTGCGGAAGGCGGTAAATACTGCCTAACTGACAAGGGTGTCGAAAACATAGCAATAACCGAGAAAAACCTGCCGTACTCCCTGCGCCTGAAAGCGGAACGCGCGGCGCGCGAACACCGCGCCGCATCGTCTCGCGACGCGATGATACGCACAACGCGCGCGATACGCCGTTCAGGTGGCTACACCGTGGAACTGTCGCTCTCCGACAGGGAGGGCGACATCGTATCGGTTCGGATATTCGCCCCGGGTGAACGCGAGGCGATCGATCTCGAAAACGGATTTCGGGAGCGCGCGGAGAAGACTTACGGCAAGATCATCGACGCGATTCTGGGCGACGCCCCGTGACCACCGTCGACGGCGCGGTCGGAGGCGCTATCAACCGTCCGAGTCGTCTCGTAAGTTCAGCTTCTCCTTGAGTTCCGCCGCGAGCTCGCCCACCAACGTGGTTATCGGCGTCTCGCCGTCCACTCCCACGACCTCGATATTGCACCGGTTCAATGGTATGAGCAGTTTGACCGCGGGACTCTCGGCGATGGCCCTCGCCATTCGTGGCGTCAGTTCCCCAAGCATGGCGCCCGCGGCGATTATTCCTATGACGCCGGCGATTATATCGACTTTTCCGGCGTTGACGACGATGGCGTTCTCCCCTGTCGCGCCCTCGTCGGCACCCGCTTTCAGCATGAGCGACGTCGCGATCGCGTTTGTGCCGAGCGCCAGTATCTCCACGTCGGCCGGCAGCTCGCGCCTCATAGTCTCCACCGTAAGCTTTCCTATTCCGCCGCCCTGGCCGTCAATCACCGCTATCCTCATATCGTCGTCACCGCTATCCTCATATTGTTCTGTCCTTACGAAATATACTGTCCCGGGATGCTTTTGTCCGTCGCGGCGGAGCGGCGGACAAAAGCGCCCTAGATGTCTCCGGAGGTGATAAATGCCCGCTATGCTGATTGAATTGCTGAAAGCCGTGTGTCTCGGCGTCGTCGAGGGCATAACGGAATGGCTGCCGGTCAGCAGTACCGGCCACATGATACTCGCCGACAGATA
Organism: Oscillospiraceae bacterium; assembly: GCA_031278515.1. Taxonomy (GTDB): domain Bacteria; phylum Bacillota; class Clostridia; order Oscillospirales; family Oscillospiraceae; genus JAISBX01. The sequence goes on from JAITKI010000032.1 coordinate 14,477, forward strand.
CCTCGCGCTCGGCGTGTCCGCGGAATTTTTCGAGATGTTCCTCGTCGTGATACAACTCGGAGCGGCGCTCTCCGTGGCTGTGCTGTACCGCCGCGCGCTCTTTCCAGTCCGCTTTGAGAGCGGCGCGCGCCCCGCCCTGAATCGCGACTGTCTCGCGCTGTGGGGCAAATGCCTGACGGCGTGCGCGCCTGTGGCCGTCGTCGGTCTGCTGTTTGACGACAAAATCAACGGGCTGTTCTACAACCACCCGACCGTCGCCGCGGCGCTCATCTTTTTCGGCGCGATTTTCATCATCGTCGAGAAGAGAGGCGCTCCGGTACGTAGGCCGGACGGTCCGGACGCGCTCACGTACCGCGACGCGCTGTTCGTCGGCTTTTTCCAAATCCTGTCGCTCATGCCCGGCGCCTCGCGTTCCGGCGTCACGATACTGGGCGCCATGCTCCTCGGGGCGTCGCGGGAGACGTCCGCTGAATTCTCGTTCTTTCTGGCGCTGCCCGTCATGCTCGGCGCGGGGTTCCTGAAGCTGGTAAAATTCGGCTTCGTATTCACGCCCGACGAAGCCGCGATAGGACTCACGGGGTTCGTCACGGCGTTTCTCGTCTCGCTGCCGGTCGTAAAATTCCTCATCGGGTACGTAAAAAAGCGCGGTTTCATACCCTTCGGAATATATCGCATAGCGTTGGGCGCCGTCGTGCTGGCAGTATATTTCTCCAAAAAATGAGAGACTTACCCGCAAATGTGAGTATACCACACGGATGCGGTCCGCCGCAACCCGCCCACCGATGGAATAATTTCGTTTGTCACGGCCGGGGCCGTAACAAACGAGTAACGAGGGTTGGATCTCGCCGTGCGCGGCTCGCAAAGAGCATTTTCCGAGGAATAAATCCCCGGAAAATGCGGGATATTACAATTTTTGCTCCGTCGCACGGGACGCACTCCTTCGCAAAAATTCTTTTCGCCGTAGGCGAAAAGGACGGGAGAGCGAAAACTGCCGCAAACGAAATGATTCCATAAAAATGTCTCTGGTGTTTTGTCTCGCGGTATGCTATACTGGCGGCGCAAAACCACAAACCCTTTTCCCGACGGGGAAACCTTGCGTAAGCGCCGCATTTGAGGCGGGGATGGCGCGCTTTCGGCGCAGCCGGAGCGTCTCTGCCCGGCGACGTCGCCACAGAACGAAAGGCATGGTCATAACTATGGCAAAGCTGTACTATCAGGGACACGGTTCATATCGCCTGACCGCGAGCGACGGGCGCGTCGTATATGTTGACCCGTATGTCGGAGACGGCTATGACGTTCCGGCCGACGCGGTACTCGTCACGCACGACCACTACGACCACAACCAAGTCAGTCGCGTGGCGCAAAAACCAGGATGTCGCGTGATTACGCACGTCGAGGCCCTCGCCGACGGCAAACACAACGCGTTCGACCTCGGCGGCGGCTTGGCGGTTGAAGCAGTCGAGGCGAAAAATCTCAACCACGACCCGAAAGAGTGTGTCGGCTACATAGTCACGATGGACAATCTGAAAATCTACTGTTCCGGCGACACGTCAAAGACAGAGCAGATGGGGACGCTCGCGGCGCGGGAACTCGATTACGCGCTGTACCCGCTCGACGGCGTATACAACATGGACCTGAAAGAGGGCGCGGAGTGCGCCGAGCTTGTCGGCGCGAAGCGTAATATCCCAATTCACCTGAAACCCGGCGCGCTGTTCGATCGCGAGAAAGCCGACAGGTGGGATGCTCCGAATAAGCTGATAGTCGAACCCGGAGAGGAAATTGATCTGTGAACCGGCGCGGCGCAATGACGGCGGAACAGATTGCCGTCCTGCTCTCCCGCTCTGCGGCCGGAACGCTGGCGACGGTGAACCCCGACGGCTCTCCTTACGCCGCGCCGGTGCATTTCGTCGCGTCAGGCGGCAAAGTCCTCATCCACTGCGGCTATCACGGGCGGAAGTTTGACAATATACGCCGGGACGGCCGCGTGTGCCTCGCGGTTTGGGAGATGTTCGGACTCCGATCGGACGGCGGCGAACCGTGCCGCACGGGAACGAACTACGAGAGCGTGATAATCACCGGAACGGCAAGCGTTATTGAAGATCTCGACCGCAAACGCTCGGCCCTGCGCGAGTTTGCGGTCAAGTACGCGCCTGATAAGGATGCCGGCGACATTCCGGATGAGGCGGTCAAAAAGACTTGCGTGATTGAGATTGAATCCTCTGAGATAACGGGCAAAAGAAAGGGTGATAAAAGGTAAATCAGCCTAGCGCGTCATCATTAGTTTCAATTTTATCCTCCGCAATTCACATGTGATGCATATAAAGATTCGAATATTTTCGTTTGTGATGGCAAAGCCATCACAAACGAAAATATTCAAAACAGCCCCCTTTGACAGGTGGCGGCAAAAGTGCTATTATTTCGAACACCACTATAAAGAGTAATGGAGGCTGTTTAATTGAAAAGCATCACAGTAATTGACACTACCCTGCGCGACCTGCGCGGCGGCGCCGACCTGCCCATGAGCTCCGGCGACGTCGCTCGATACGCGGCGGTCGCCCGCGCCCTCGGAGACGCCGTCATAGGGACGGCTCCGATATCCGACGCGTCGGATGAAGAACTCATAGCGGCTCTCGACGGACTGGAAATTTCCGTCGCCGTTCGCGCGGAGCTTACCGGTACGGCTGAGCGGACGCTCAGATCCCTCCGCGGGCGTCCGGGCGCGAGTGTTGATATACTCGTTCCGGCTTCTGTTTTCCTTATGGAGTACAAATCGGGCGTCAAGGCGGACGCTCTTGAAAAGGCCGCGTCCGCGCACATAAAAACGTTTGCCGACGCCGGCATCCCCGTCCGCGTGACGTTTGAGGACCGTGAGCGCGGCGAGGCGGATCTCGTGGCGGCGGTGACGAAAATCGCCCTCTCCGCGGGCGCCGTCGTGACTGACGCGGAAAACACCGTCACGCGCTCGTCGGCGGTCGCCGTGCGCGCCGCCATGACGCCTCCGCCGCAGGAAAGCGCGCCTCTCGGAGAGAGCGCGGACAGTCCGGCGTACCGTCTGTTCGAGTATGTCATAACGAGCGGGAACACAATACAGCCGACGGCGTCCGTCACGCTCGGGCGGCGCACAGGCAAGACCGTGCGCACGCGCTACGGCGACGGGCCGATAGACGCGGCGTTCGGCGCTATCAACAAGGCGCTCGCGAAGGACTGCGGTATGCGCGTGCGGGAGTTGACTGACCGCCTTGAACTCACGGATTTTCGCATCGTGTCGGACGGCAGCGGGGCGGACGCTATCGGCGCCGCCTCTGTGACGCTCCGCTACGACAGCCGCGTCACGGACGGCGGCGCGGTGGAGAGCGGCAAGATCGCGTCGTACAACGGTTTCGGACGCGATGAGGACATAATAGCGGCCGCGTTGCGCGCGTACATAGACGCGGTAAATAAGATAGCCGCGGATTGCGGATTGATTGTCAGCGACCATAACGCGTAACGGCGCGTTGAGGGTTCGGGCGTTCCGCGGCGCAAGCGTCGCGGCCCCGGCGCGATTTGTTCGCGGCGGGCGCCGCGACGGAGTGTCCGATGATTTTGAATTTACCGGGAGAGGGTTCACGCAATGAAGATTACATATTCACGCGCCGAGCTGGAAACGGCGCGTCTGGTGGCCGACGTCCGTTCGCGGGGCGCCATAGCGAGGGCGAGCGACGCGGTGTCGCTCGCGGAGGCGGGCGGCGTCCCGTGCGTCCTGCTTGACTGTGACGTGGTCACGCTGTCCGACGAGACATATCTGCGCAATATCATCGATAAACTGCTCGTGGAGGCGGCCGCGCGGCGCGTCACGCTTCTCATAGAGACGCGCGGCCGCTACGCCGTCGCCGCCGCGCTGACCGACCTGCTCGACATGTACGCGAGCGACAATCTCGCCGCGCTCTGGGACATGAACGCGACGTATGACGCCGGACAGTCCGCGGACGCCGTGATACGCGAGCTTGGGGGATACGTCCGGCACGCGCGCATACGCGACGCCGGGCGACTGCCGATAGGCGACTTCCTGGCGGCGCTGCGCTCGATAGACTACAAGGCGGCCGTCGAGTGCTCTGAGGATGATTGCCGGATTTTGCTTCCGCTCGTTTCCTCCGGACGCGGGGGCGGCGCGTTCAAGTCCCTCGACGAGGCCGCCGCGAACGGCCCGTTCACGAGCAAGACGGGCGCCGGAGTCCACCTCTGGGAGAAGGAAACGCTCATCGACACAACGTTTTCGCGTATGCTCGATCGCGTCGTGGAGGCGCGCCCCGAACAGTACGCGTTCCGTTACCCGACGCTCGACTACACGCGCACATACAGCCAGTTCCGCGACGACGTCGATACTTTCGCGCGCGCGCTTATCGCCCTCGGTGTGCGTCCCGGCGCGAAGGTTGCGATATGGGCCACTAACGTGCCGCAGTGGTATATAACCTTCTGGGCGTCGGTAAAAATAGGCGCCGTGCTCGTCACGGTGAACACGGCGTACAAGATACGCGAGGCCGAATACCTCCTGCGCCAGGCGGATGTACACACGCTCGTCATGATAGACGGCTACAGGGACTCCGATTACGCGGGTATAATGGCGTCGCTCTGCCCGGAGCTGGATTACTCCGACCCGCGCAAGCCGCTCCACTGCAGCCGACTGCCGTTCCTGCGCCATGTGATAAACGCGTCCTCGCGGCGTCCCGGCTGCCTGACATGGGCCGACGCGCTGTCGCTGGCGGCGTACACGCCCGTTGAGGAGGTGTACAGGCGCGAGGCGGAGATAGACCCGGACGACGTGTGCAACATGCAGTACACGTCCGGCACGACGGGTTACCCCAAGGGCGTAATGCTGACCCACCGCAACATAGTAAATAACGGGAAGTGCATAGGCGACAGGATGGACTTGTCCACCGCAGACCGCATGATGATACACGTGCCGATGTTTCACTGCTTCGGCATGGTTCTGGCGATGACCGCCTCCATGACGCACGGCGTGACCATGTCGCCGCTGCCGTATTTTTCACCGAAGGCCGCGTTGCGCTGCATCCGGTACGAGCGGATAACGGCCTTCCACGGCGTGCCGACGATGTTTATAGCGATGCTCGAACATCCGGATTTCGATCCGGCGGATTTCAAATATATGCGCACGGGCATCATGGCCGGCAGTCCCTGTCCGATTCCCGTCATGCGCGACGTCGTCAATAAGATGAACATGTCGCAGATAACCATAGTGTTCGGGCAGACGGAGTCATCTCCGGGCTGCACCATGTCGAGCACGGACGACTCGCAGGAGCTGCGCGTCGCTACGGTGGGGAAAGATCTGCCCGGCGTGGAGAACAAGATAGTGGATCCCGAGTCATACGCCGACCTGCCTGACGAGGCGGACGGCGAGTTTGTCGCCCGAGGCTACAACATAATGAAGGGCTACTATAAAATGCCAAACGCGACCGCGTCCGCCATCGACGGCGACGGGTGGCTGCACACGGGCGATGTCGCTCGCAGGACTCCGGAGGGTTATTACAAGATAACCGGACGCCTGAAGGACATGATCATACGCGGCGGGGAGAACATATATCCCAAAGAGATAGAGGAGTTCATCTACACCCACCCCAAGGTGCGCGACGTGCAGGTGATAGGCGTGCCGTCCGAGCAGTACGGCGAGGAGGTTATGGCTGTCGTCGTCGTAAAAGAGGGGGAGAGCGTTACCGCGGAGGAGATAAAGGACTTCGTCCGGGAGAACATGGCCAAGCACAAGGCGCCGAGCTACGTCGATTTCGCGGACGATTTCCCGATGAACGCCGCCGGCAAGATACTCAAGTACAAGATGCGCGAGGACGCCGTCGCCAAGCTGGGGTTGCAAAAAGCGGCCGGCGTGGAGACGGCGTAAGCGGGAGGCGGCAAGAGTCCCTCGCGCGGCGCGGACGCGGGCTTTGAAAAACAAACGCCCCCGGAGCTTCGGCTCCGGGGGCGTTTGTTTTATGCGGGGTCAGGAATTTTCATTTGCGGGGCTGTCGCCGTTTACAACTATTCGGCGGTGGGAATCTCAAAAATCGTGAATGTTCCCGCGCCCGTGTACCCGTGCGCAGCCTCATTTATTGCCGTGTTGCTTGACGTGGATATGACCAGCGTTGTTTCAGTTCCAGCCGTAAAACTACCGCTACTCAGCGATGAACCCAGTATACTTGCGGTACTCTCCACGGTAACCGTCGATGGGTTTGTTATGCTTGGAGTTGTGTAAGACGGCGACTCGGCTGAAGGCTGTCCGTAGAAATCGTATGTGGCGCTCCCCGCCTTCCCGGGCAGCATCGTAACCGCTGTGCCCGACTCTATAACGACCTGCGAGCCGCGCGTCAGCAATACGTCATACATAAGGCTGATATCCTGCTTTACCGTTGCGTAGCCGTTGACGAGCACGTAGCCGTCACGCACCTCGATCGCCTCAACGAAGCTCTCCGTAGTCACTCCGCCCAAATGTATCTTTGCGTTACTGTCGCCGATTAACCAGCCGTCGTACCACGCGGACGCCTGTGTCGCGCTTTCGCCCGTCACCGCACTGTCGGCCCAATTACCGGCACTATCGCCGGGGCCTACGGCAAGGAAACCACCCTCGAGCACGGAGATCGTCGAGCCGTTTCCGAGAGGCCACATTTTGTACGCGGAATCACGCAGTTTGCCGCCCGCCATAACGGTGATGTTGCCGCTGTTAAAGTTCCCGGCTGTGGGAGTGCCACCGCCACCGCTAAACACTTGCGCGTAAGCTTGATCACTGTTGATATTGAGGTACGCGCCGTTGTTGACTACGATGCGCGTGTAGGAGTAGGTGGTGCTTCCGTCACCCAAGCCGCCGGGGGGGATCACAAAATCGGGAAGTGTGGAGTTGTTCTCATTCGGAAGCCCAACCTGGATTTCCTTCAGAGCTCCTGTCGTCCCCGTTGGGACTGTTGTTCCCTTGAGTTCGATGACATCGCCCGTTGCTGCTGCGCCGATTGTGACGTGGAACAGGCTTGCCGCCGTGGCGGTGCCGGTGATCGTAACGTCCTTATTCGGCGTGTAGACGGCGTCGAATATCTTGTACAGATCGCTGTCCTTTGCGACATAATAGTAGGTTGTGCTCAAGCTTGCCGTCAGCGCGACGGCGCCGTTGGCGTCAAAGTACGAAACCGTGTACGTACCGTTGGTGGAGGCGCGCGTGAATTCGCCGCTGACGGCCATGAATGTCGTCTCGCTCGCCGTCGTCTTGGACGTATCCGC
>JAITKI010000038.1 GCA_031278515.1 Oscillospiraceae bacterium
TTCGCAAACCCGACGATATTGGCTTGGGCTACGGTAAAGCTCACGTTCGCGCTTCCATTGGTAAACGTCCACCCCGACGGCGCGCCGCCGCTCACCGTGATTGTCGCCGAGTACGACGCTGCCCCAAGAGCCGCTACCGGCGCTGCGGTGAAGCTTGCCGTGCCGGAGGGCGGGATGCTCTCAATTGTGGTTTTGGACACGTCAAAGCAGCCGGGATCCGCTCCTCCCACGCTCACCGTCAGTTGTCCTGTCGGCTGGTTGCCGGTGTTCGTGACCGTCAGCGTTACGGGGGATATAGCGCCGTAGCCGTAGTCCGCGGTGAACGACGGGGCGGCGGGGCTGACAGCCACGCTCCAGGTCGGCGCCGTGGCGCTCGCCTCGACCGTGACCCTTTTCGCGAGGCTCGCGAACGCGTCGTTCTTCGCCTTATACCGCACGAGATACTCTCCCGACGGGACGTTCACGCTTTGCGTCGCCGTCGCCGCCGCCGTCCACGACTTGCCGTCGTCTCCGCTGTACTCCATCGCCGCTGATGTGACGGGCAGCTTGATAGCGCCGCCGAGACCCGCGTACTTCTCGTTCTCCCCCACCGCCCCCGGACTGCCGCCGCGCGCGGGGAGCGCTATCGTCTGCGGGTGGCTCTCCGGGTCGTTCTCCGTCGCGGCGAGCGTCAGCGCCATCTCCCACTCCCCGGCGGACGGCAGCCACGCATCGTTCGGGGGGAGGGCGTACACGCCGCCGGGCTGCGCCGTGAACACGCCCCGGGCGCCGCCCGACAGGACGTAACTATACGTTCTGCCCTCCGAGAGCCCCGTGAGGCGCTCGTTCGCGTAGTCGATTACGGCTTCCGGAGCGGCGGGACGGGCTTTGTACAGCGCCGTCACCACGGCGGCGGCGGCCGTCGTCCTGTATGTCGTGGACGCGGATTTTTTGTTCGCGAAGACGCCGGGCGTTCCGCCGCCCTGAACCGTCACGCTCCATTCGTGGAACACGTGCCCGTTGTTCTCGGCTCCTTCCTGCGTTATCGACGCCGGCGCGGATATCGTCACGTCCGTGTTCGCCGGGTATCTGCCGCCGCCGGATCCGTTCGTTACAGTGAGGATCCAGCTCGGCGTCATGCCCGAGAGCGTTATCTTGCCGACCATGACGGCGTAGACGTCTCCATCGCCGCTGGCTTTCAGTACGGCGCGGATGTAGTATGTGCCGTCGCCGTACGCCCAGCCCGCTTTAAGCGTGATTTGAAGCTGATTTGTTATTTTTGGGCGCTCCACGCCGTCGAATATGAAAGACGCCCCCCCGCCACCGACGACCGTGTAGCCGCTATTCTCGGCGAGCATTTCCGGCTCGCCGGAACCCGCGCTCACGCTGAGTTGCGTGACCGTCCAAGCGCCATATTCCCTGTCAAGGCGCAATGTGTAATCACCGGCGGATATCACGGACGTACCGTCGTAGGCGACGTTCGATAAGATTTGATGCGCGTCGTTGAGGTCTGTTTTGTAGTTGTTTCCGTTCCCGTCGAGCAGATACGCCACCTCGTTAAATTGACGCTCCTGTTGCGCGATACTTCCCTCGACATCGACGGGCGCCACGCCAAAGGATGGTATGGAAATCGTCACTCCGCCGTTTCTCGGCGGTATGAAAAACACGCGGTACGTATAGCCCATGTCGGCGTCCACTCGCGCGACGACGAGGGGCGTTATTGTGTTCAGCTCATCGCCGCCACTGACGGTATCCGTGTACGTGATTTTCACCTTGCCGGAATACGCCACGTCGTTAAGGATAGTGTCCTCCTCGAGGGATATAGGCTCTATCGGGCTGTAGCCATCGTCCCTTTTCAGCGTGAACTGTATGTAGCCCGTCGAGTAGCCGTCAATCAGCGTCACCGCCTTCGCGGATTCTATCGCGCGCGGGACCGTGACGGTGGCGTCGCTGTTTTGAACCGTGGCGTAGGTGCTGTCATTGCCACCGCCACTGTCTGTGGCCTGAAAGTGGTAGACGCCGTTTGTTTCCAGGTTGACGCTGACTGTTATCGTGTCGCCTGTTTTTGCGCTCACGAGCGGCCTTATGGGCAGGGAGATGGTTTTGCCGTCGCCTGTGACAGTGAGTTGCCCGTCCGTCGTCTTGACCGCCGCGCCGGATACCGCTATGTCGCTCCATTCCACGCCGTCGGGCTTTCCGCCCTCGCCTTTGAGTACGACGGGGTACGTGAATTTCAGCGTCAGCGTGTCGGTGAGGTGTTTTTGGTCATCTCTGTCATCCGTCCCGCTCGCGACGGCGGGCGCGGACGCCGCAAATTCCAGCTTGGGATGCACCTCGAGCGTGACGGGGCGCGTCTCCGGCGCGCCGCTCTGTTCGCCGTCCGTGTACGTGATTTTTATCTGCGCCTTGTACGGCGCCACGGCGCCGTCCGCGCCGTATTTCGGCGAAAGATTTGCGTTCGGCGCTATCGTATAGCTATTATTGTCGGTTGTCAGCGTGAAGTGCTTGTCATCGGGGAAGTCCACCGAGCCCGTGACAAGCTCGACTTTATCGATTGCGCTACCGTCACTGCCCGCGATAGCCAGCGGAGTGATTCCGCCGTAGCCCTGGAACACGTCGCCGAAGTCTAACGCTTGGAATCCGCGCACGCGGAACGCCTGCGACGCCCCGGCGAAGTTTCCGGGCGTTCCCTCCGCCGGCGCGGCGGCTTTGACGCGCAGTTCGTACACGCCGGGCGCGAGACCTGTTATCGCGCCGCCGGTCACGTTGATGTAGCCGCCCGTCTCGGACCCTTGCGTCTGGTAGAGCCTGTATTCGTACACAGCGTCGGAGATTGGATTCGTGATGGTGATCGCGCCGTCGCTTGTGCCCGTTGACTGCTGGTTGGTCACGGTTCCCTGCGGCGCCGCGGGCCGCGCGGGGATTGTCAGCGTCTGCGGCAAACTGGCAACGCGCCCGACGCCGCCGCCCGTGTCGCCGACGCCTGTTCGCACTATGGCGTAGCTGCTGCCTTTCATCCAACTTTCGTCGATTTGCAGCCCGCTCTCGCCCGCCGTCCTCTTCGCCTCGTTCACGCTGTATTCCGCGCCCGAGACAAGCCCCGTGAGCCGCTCGTTCACGTAGTCGATTGCGGCGGCAGGCGTTTCCCACGGCCAACTCAGATGCGCCGTGACGGTTTGCGTTGCGCCGCCCACCAGCGTGTATTTGTGACTGCCGCCGGTGTCCTCCCATGTTTCTACAAATTGCGCGGTCAGCGTCACGGAGCCGGAGGCGGAGGCGACGCTATAGCCGGGCTTGGACGCTATGGCGATATTCCACGCGGTGTTCGGCGTTTGGTCTCCCGACGGGGCTATGCCGCTCACGGTGAACGCGTCCTTGCTGTCGCCCGTGAAGGAGACGCGCGATGTATCGCCGAAGCCCGCCACATCCCTGCTAAACGTGACGGTGAGGCTCGTCGTGTTCGCCGTACCCGGCGCGCCGTCGACCGCCGTGAGGGATACGACGCTCACCGCGAGGGACAGGCTCGCAATCTCCACGGCGGCGATCTTTGACGCGAAGGCGGTCTGCGTCGCCGCCGCGCGCGCGTCGTATGTTCCAATGGGGACGCTCGCGCTGTTCGTGGCGGACGCCCACGCGCCGCTTCCCGCTTCTGTCTTTACCCTGTACTGGAAGTTGCCGGAGCACGTTATCGCGCCGTCGGAGGAAATATCCGTCGCAGCGTCGCTGTGTCCGAATTTCGGCGCGTTCGCCCTGCCCTTAATGGTGAGCGTATCGGGCGCGGATTCGGGGTAATTGTCGGAGGCGTTGCGCGTCACGTACACGGTGAAGTCCGTGTCCGCGTACTCCGTCACGCTCCCGCCGTTTGATATTTGGTTCTCCCCTATTTTCACCGTGTAGTGCGTCGGGTTGAACCCACTCTGGAACTCCAGCTTTTCATCGACGTAGTTGATTTTCACGATTTGCGCGGCGGCGGGCGTCGCCATCGCCGTGTGCGCCGTCGTGAGCA
>JAITKI010000069.1 GCA_031278515.1 Oscillospiraceae bacterium
CCTACGGAACAGAAATCCTCTTCGCCCGCGGCGAAAAGAAAGGTGGAGTGAAGGTGAGGGAGACCACGATAAAAAAACTGCGAAGGGCCGCAATCTTGCAGGCCATATCCTCGGTGGATGTGGAGACGCAGAGCCAGCTGATTGAAGAGCTGAAAAAACGCGGAATATCGAGTACGCAGGCCACCGTATCGCGTGATGTGAGGGCTATGCAACTGCAAAAGGAACTGACGCAGAAAGGTACGCACAGATACGTGGCCGGCCCGAGACAGGATCCGGAAGACAAAGTCGCCAGGCTGAAATCCATATTCGGCAAAAGCGTGATGTCGGCGTTCTGCGCGCAGAATATCATCGTCATAAAGACGTTGCCGGGCCTTGCCAGCGGCGCGTGCAGCGCGCTCGACGAGATGCGCGTGAGTTCGATGGTGGGGACGCTCGCGGGCGACGACACGGCATTTTTGGCGATGCGCGACAATGAGTCGGCAAAGCTGTTCTGTGAGGAAATCAGACATATGCTCGGGTAGAGTAATTCCGTTTGTGACGGCGTCCGCCGTAACAAAATGGGGATGTTCGGGTAGGTGAGGGCGATGATACGGCTTATTCATATAGAAAATATCGCGGTCATAGAGCGCGCGGAGCTGACGTTCGGGCAGGGATTCAACGTGCTTACGGGCGAGACGGGCGCGGGCAAATCCATAGTGATTGACGCGCTATCCGCCGTGACGGGCGGCAGGGTCTCGCGCGAGCTGGTGCGGACAGGGGCGGACGCGGCCATGGTGACGGCTGTTTTTTCAGATGTGGATATGGCCGGCTGGCTGTCCGATAACGGCGTCGCTGAGGATGACGACGGTGCCGTATACATGTCGCGCCGCGTCACGGCGGACGGCAAAGGCGCGTGCCGCGTGAACGGCGCGCCGGTATCGACGGCGCAGCTTCGCGAGCTCGGCGAACTGCTGATAGATATCCACGGACAGAATGACGGACGCAAGCTGCTCGACGACGCTTCGCATCTTGGGTATCTCGACGCGTTCGGCGGGTACGCGGAGATCCTGCGGGAGTACGGGGAAGCGTACGCCCTGCTGCGCGGTAAGCGCGCCGAGCTGGACGCGGTTTCAATGGATGAGGGTGAAAAAGAGCGGCTGGCGGATATGCTGCGCCACCAGATAGATGAGCTTGAGTCCGCGAATATACAGCCGGGCGAACTCGCGCGCCTGGAAGAGAGACGCGCGCTTCTGACGAACGCGTCGAAGCTGACGCGCGCGCTTGACGGCGCGTACCGGGCGTTGCGCGGCGGAGAGGATGCGGATGGCGCCATCTCTCTCATAGCGGGCGCGCAGTCCGATATGGAGGAGGCCGTCCGCTATTCGGACAGCTTTGCGCCGAACGCCGCGCAGCTGCGGGATCTGCGGTACACCATGGAGGACGCCGCGGAGAATTTGCGGGCGCGCATGGGGGAACTGGAGTTTTCGCCGGAGGAACTGGAGAGCCTTGAGGACAGGCGCGCGCGCCTGCTGCGCGTCATGCGCATGTACGGCGGAGACGAGGAGTCCGCGTTGCGATTTTTGGCGGAGCAGCGCGATCAGCTTGCGGGCATCGAAGCCTCCGATGAGCGGATCAGGCAGTTGAGCGCGGAACTGGACGGCGCGGTTGCGCGCGCCGGGATACTGGCGGACGAGCTCACGGCGAGACGCGCGGTTGCGGCGGACGGTCTGAAAGCGCGCATAGCGGAGCAGCTGGAGTGCTTGAATATGGCGGGAGTGGTATTTGAGGTGGAGTTTGAGCCGGTGTCCGGCGAGTTCGGACTGTCCGCTCGGGGACGGGAGAACGCGCGTTTTCTCATGTCCGCCAACGCGGGACAGGCCCCCGGGCGCATAAGCCGGATAGCGTCCGGCGGCGAGCTGTCGCGGATAATGCTGGCGATGAAAAACGTTCTCATTGAAAACGACGGCATAGGCGCTATGGTATTCGACGAGGTGGACGCGGGCGTGTCCGGAATCGCGGCGCAGCGCGTGGCCGAGAAGCTATGTGATCTCTCGCGCGGGCGGCAGGTGCTGTGCGTGACGCATTTGCCGCAGATAGCCGCGATGGCGGATACGCACTTCGGCATAAGCAAGCGCGAGAGCGGCGGCCGCACGGTGACGAGCGTCGAAAAGCTCGACGGCGACGGGCGGGAGCTCGAGCTCTCGCGGCTGATAGGCGGCGAGAGGGTTACGGACACGACGAGGAGGGCGGCGCGCGAACAGCTTGACGCCGCGAGCGAGTACAAGCGGCGGAACGGACAGTCTGGCTGACGTCCGGTCGCCGCCGATTCGTCACGGAGGTGGAGTGCGCATGACATTCATTACAAATAGCGAGGCGGAGACGGCGGCGCTCGGCGCGGCGCTCGCGGAGAGGCTGCGCGGCGGGGGAGTGGTGGCGCTCACCGGAGAGCTCGGCGCGGGCAAGACCGTCTTCATACGCGGTCTCGCGAAAGGTCTGGGCGTGAGCGCGCGTGTGACGAGTCCGACGTTTACCATTGTAAACGAGTACCCGGGAGACACGCCGCTTTTTCATATCGATATGTACAGGCTCTCGTCCGCCGGCGAGCTCATCGACGCGGGCTGGGACGATTACGCCGCGCGTGAAGGCGTGATAGCCGCGGAATGGAGCGACATTGCGCCCGAACTCATACCGGAGGACGCCGCGCGCGTCGGTATAGTTGATCTCGGCGGCGATTCGCGCCGCGTTACAATAGATTTGCCGGAGGCGCCGTTGTGAGGATATTTGCAGTGGAGTCGTCGGCGAGAGCGGCGTCCGCCGCCGTGTGTGAGGACGGCGTTCTGCTCGGTCAATATTTTCTCAACAGCGGATTTACACACTCCGTCACGCTCATGTGCATGGCGCGCGATCTGCTGCGCGGCCTGAAGCTCACGGCCGGCGATATCGACGTGTTCGCGGCGGCGGGCGGGCCGGGCTCTTTTACGGGCATAAGGATAGGCGTCGCGACCGTGAAGGGGCTCGCGTGGGGCGCCGGGAAGCGCGTGTGCGGCGTGTCCACTCCGGAGGCGATGGCGTGGCTGCCGGAAGCCGGGAACAGGATTATATGTCCCGTGATGGACGCGAGGCGCGGACAGGTGTACAACGCGGTATTCAGACGTACGGACGGCGCTCCGGCGCGGCTGTGCGAGGATCGCGCCATAACGATAGAAGAACTCGTCGGAGAGGCCGCCTCCGCGCGCGGCGGGGAGGAGTTTGTGCTTATAGGCGACGCGGCCGTGATGTGTCTGCCGCGGTTTCTCGATGCCGGATTGCGCGCGCGCGTCGCGCCGGAGGCCGTCAGGCAGCAGTGCGCGTTCGGCGTCGCGCTCGCTGCGGCGAGCTATACGCCTGTGAGCCCGGGAGAGTTGAGGCCGAACTATATCCGGGCGCCGCAGGCGGAACGGGAGCGACCGCAAGTATAAAACCGCGCGATACGAGCGCGGCGTCCGACGAAGCCGCGCGGGGGCGAGACCGGATTCGTTTCGCGCGTAAGGGCGCGTGAAACCCGCCGTACCGGCTGCGCGCGGGGCGGCGCCCCGCGGATAATATGAAAGCGCAGTAGAATATTTTCGTTTGTCACGGCCGGGGCCGTAACAAACGAGTCACGGGAGCTTGGATCTCGCCGTGCGCGGCTCGCAAAGAGCATTTTCCGAGGAATAAATCCCCGGAAAATGCG
>JAITKI010000081.1 GCA_031278515.1 Oscillospiraceae bacterium
CTACCACCTCGCGCGGGAAAAATCAAGAGGTTTTTTGAAGAATTGTTTCGTTGCGAGCCGCGCACGGCGAGATCCAAGCTCTCGTGACTCGTTTGTGATGGCTTCGCCATCACAAACGAAATGATTCGGCTTTGGTAATTGTTGACTGAAATCGCGGTTCGTATACACGGTTCGGGCGTTAAAAGTCTCGAGCGCCGCGACGCCTGTTATTTACAATAACTCAAAAGTACTTGACGTGGCGGCGCTTTTCATATATAGTACCGGCGTAAACTTAAACAATCGCCGCGTATAAGCGGGGAGCGCCGGCAGAATTTTGCCGGATGGAGAAGGGAGGATCGGCGGCCGTTATGGACATAAAACACATAATCCCCGGAGGGCGCGTCCCGGACGTGGCGGAGACCCGCGCGCCCACGCCGGGGGATGCGTCCGCTTCCGAAATGAGAGCCGCGCTGACGGCCCGACTCTCGCGCATACGGCGCGAGCAAGGCGTATCTCAAAAGAGGCTCGAATCCCTGAGCGGCGTGAAGCAGCCCGTGATTGCTCGCATGGAAAAGGGACGCACAAACCCGCGGCTCGATACGTTTCTGAAGGCGCTGGCGCCGCTGGGAAAAACCCTCCGCATAGGCGATCTGCCGGGAGCGGAGGATGAGTAATATGCATGGCGCGCCGGACTTGCCGCGCGAGAAACTGAACAGAAAAGGCGCGGAAGCGCTGACGGACGTCGAGTTGCTTCAGGCCGTGATAGGCAGCGGCGGCAAGGGCAATGATTTCAAGAAGATAGCGAACAATCTCCACACCGTGATACAAAAGGTCGGAGCGGATAAGTTGACTATCGCCGACGTCAAGGAGGTTAAGGGAATAGGAGACGCCAAGGCGACCGTGGTGTTCGCGGCGCTGGAGTTCTGGCGCAGAAAGTTCACAAAGCAGACGCGCCCCCTTATCAATTCACCCGAAAAGGCTGCGGAGCAGCTCCACTTCATGGGGAGTAAAAAGCAAGAGTGTCTTGCCTTGCTCACGCTCGACGGCGCGAGGCGGCTGATTAGGGTCCGCGTCGTCACGGTGGGGACGCTCACGTCCGCTCCGGTGCATCCCCGGGAGGTATTCGCGCCGGCAATGGAGGACAGAGCGGCGTCCATCATCATAGCGCACAACCATCCGAGCGGGTCGCTTGACATAAGCGATAAGGACAGGGAGGTGACAAGATTGATACGGGACGCCGGCGAGCTGCTGGGAATCAGGCTTGACGACCACATAGTAATCGCCGGCGACAGCTTCGCGAGCGCGTTGTGATATGATTGCGTTATCCGGCGGCAAGGTGTATGATAGCGTCACCAAAAATACTGACGAAAGGCATGGTCGTAAATATGGGCAAATTTGAGGATCTCGTGTTCAAAATCCCGGTGGAAAACCACCAATGGTACGGTTTCGTGTCGCCGCGGGGTTTTTTCCGCGGGACGACGATGATGGAAAAGGCGCGTCTCTACATGGACTTCACGGCGGTGGACAAGGCGCTGCCGATGGAAGTCCCGCATACGCACCACGCGGCGGACGAATATCTTGTGTTCACAGGCGCGGATTTGACCAACTTTTTCGAGTTCGACGCGGAGGTGGACGTGTGGCTGGGTGAGGACGCGGAGCGGCTCGAGATGTTTCATATCACGCAGCCGACGATTATTCGCGTGCCGCCTAAGCTATACCACTGTCCCGTCAACTTTAAGCGCGTCACAAAGCCCATCGTGTTCTCTGCGGTGTACCTTGACGGCGACTGGTCGAAGATCAACCGCGCCGTCGGTCCCGACGGGCGCGAGCAGTTCACATACGACGGCGCGGGAATCCGGCGCTGCGTATTCGACCGCTCAAAGGAGTGCGTATACTGCGGCAAGTGTTTCTCGCAGAAAATGAACGATTTGGAGGACGCGAAATCCGGATCGTCAGGCGATTCGGCGCCGGAATCGCCGCAGGACGACCTGCTGGCGCCGTACTACGAGATGGCAAAACTGCCGCGCACGGGTAAATACGATAAATACGTGTACAAGTTTGTGCCGGAGACGCACGGCGACGGGCGGTTCCTGTCCCCGCGCGCCGGCTTCAGAGGTACGGACGAAATGCCGGAATCGCGTTTGCGGTATATGTACAATATCGTGCAAAAGCCCTGCGAACTCGCGGGACTCCACATGCATCACGCCGTCGAGGAATACTTGTGGTTCACGGGCGCGGATATCGCGAAGTTCTTTGACTTTGACGCCGAAATTGAGATAGCCCTCGGAGAGAGTCCGGAGTGTCTTGAATCGTACAAAATCACGGAGGCGACGATTGTGCGCGTACCCCCGAAAATCTGGCACAGCGTCCGCGTCACGCGACTCGGCGCGCCGATTCATTTCATGCCGTTCTATCCGTCCGGCGAGTACGGCAAAATCGCGCGCGAAAACGGCGTCTACCGCTATGACGGCACGGATCTGCCCGGTGGCGCCGCGCTGTGATTTGCGCATTTTTTGAGTATTGACATGTCCTCGCGGATGTGTTATCCTGGTTGTCTGCGTGATAATACCATGTTGCAAAATTTCACGCGATTTAACTGTTTTTTAAGAAAGGAGGAACATCCGAATGCCGACATTGAACCAGCTTGTCAGGAAAGGAAGGCGGACACAGACGTACAAATCCACGTCGCCGGCCATGCAAAAGGGACTCAACACGCTGCGCAACAAAGAAACGGATCTCCCGTCGCCTCAGAAGCGCGGCGTATGCACGGCCGTCAGAACACAGACGCCCAAGAAGCCCAACTCCGCGCTGCGCAAGGTCGCCCGTATCAGACTCACAAACGGGTACGAAGTCACCGCCTACATTCCCGGCATCGGTCACAATCTGCAAGAACACTCCGTCGTAATGATTCGCGGCGGGCGCGTTAAAGATCTGCCCGGCGTGCGTTACCACATCATACGCGGCACGCTGGACACGCAGGGCGTGGCAAAGCGTATGCAGGGGCGCTCAAAGTACGGCGCGAAGCGTCCGAAAGCAGGCAAGTAGCGCGGCGGAAAGAGCGGAGCGTAAAATTAAATTGCCATATCGGGGCGCGGATAAGACACAGGCGGTCGTCGCACCCGCTTTATCGAGTGGATAACATATATTTTGTTACCTCGGCGATACGGCAAGGAACGGATCACCGGTTCGGCGCGCTCCCAAACGGAGCGGAACGGCGTCAATGTCTGGCGCAAACAAGATTTGCCGCGCGAAACCTCGCCCGGCCGGGGATTCGAAGTACCTGTGAGATTCATTTTATATGAAGGAGGGAAGTACAGTGCCCAGAAGAGGTAACGTACCAAAGCGCGAGGTCTTGCCCGACCCACTGTATAAGTCCGTATACGTCACGCGGCTCGTCAACAGCATAATGCACGACGGCAAGAAGGGCGTGGCGCAGAAGATAGTGTACGGCGCGTTTGACATCATATCGGAGAAGATGGGTAAAGAACCGCTGGATGTCTTTACGGCAGCCATCGAGAACATCATGCCCACTCTTGAGGTCAAGGCCCGCAGAGTGGGCGGCGCCACGTACCAGGTGCCGATAGAGGTCAGGCCGGACAGGCGCAAGACTCTGGGGCTGCGCTGGCTGACGAGCTACGCGCGAGCCCGCAATGAGAAGACGATGAGAGAGCGTCTGGCGGGCGAGATCATGGACGCCGCGAACGGAACGGGCGCGGCTGTCAAAAAACGCGAGGACACCCACCGCATGGCGGATTCCAACAAAGCTTTCGCGCATTACAGATGGTAACACAGCCGCAGGCAATGGCGGCGCGAGTCTTTTCCGCCGGCAAAACCACGATTTTTGAGAGGAGTTAGTACAAAATGCCGAGACAGCATCCGCTGGAAAAAACAAGGAATATTGGCATTATGGCTCACATTGACGCGGGAAAGACCACCACGACGGAGCGTATACTGTTTTATACCGGCCGTACGCACAAGCTCGGCGAGGTACACGAGGGCGCCGCGACGATGGACTGGATGGAGCAGGAGCAGGAGCGGGGCATAACCATCACGTCAGCCGCCACGACATGTTTTTGGAACGAACACCGCATCAATATAATAGACACGCCGGGACACGTGGACTTCACCGTGGAGGTGGAGCGCAGTCTGCGCGTTCTCGACGGGTCGGTGACAGTGATGTGCGCAAAGGGCGGCGTGGAGCCGCAGTCGGAGACGGTTTGGCGTCAGGCCGACCACTACCATGTGCCGCGCATGGTATATGTGAACAAGATGGACATCATGGGCGCGGATTTCTTCAACGTAATCAGAATGATTGAGGACAGGCTCAAATGCAACGCCGTCCCGATACAGCTGCCCATCGGCGCGGAAGCCGATTTCAAGGGCATCATCGACCTCGTCGAGATGAACGCGGACGTCTACTACGACGACCTCGGGCGCGATATGCGCGTGGAGGAGATACCGTCCGACATGAGAGCGCTGGCCGAGGAGTATCGCGTGAAGCTGCTTGAGGCCGTCTCGGATTTCGACGACGAGATAATGGAGAAATACCTGGAGGGGCAGGACATCCCGACGGCGGCCGTAAAGGCGGCCATACGCAAGGCGACCATCGCCGTCGATATGATCCCCGTCGTGTGCGGCACGTCGTACCGCAACAAGGGTGTCCAGAAACTGCTCGACGCCATAGTGGACTACTTGCCGTCCCCGCTCGACGTACCCGCCATTCAGGGTTCGCCCGTCGGCGGGTCGGACGTCAAACTCACCCGCCCCGCGTCGGACGACGAGCCGTTCTCCGCGCTCGCGTTCAAGATCATGACGGATCCCTATGTCGGGCGGCTGTCGTTTTTTCGCGTGTACTCCGGCGCCGCGCAGGCCGGTTCGTCGGTCTATAACTCCACCAAGGGGCGGCGCGAGCGTCTGGGGCGGATTCTCCAGATGCACGCCAATCACAGGGAGGACATCTCCGAGGTGTATTCCGGCGATATAGCGGCGGCCGTCGGACTCAAGGATACGACTACCGGCGATACGCTGTGCGACGAGAAGTCGCAGATCATCCTGGAGTCTATGGACTTCCCGGAACCCGTCATACGCGTAGCCATCGAGCCCAAGACGAAGGCCGGACAGGAGAAGATGGGCGTGGCTCTCCAAAAACTCGCGGAGGAGGATCCGACGTTCAAGACGTACACGGATCAGGAGACGGGCCAGACGATCATCTCCGGCATGGGCGAACTCCACCTCGAAATCATAGTGGACAGGCTCCTGCGCGAATTCAAAGTGGAGGCGAACGTCGGTAAGCCGCAGGTCTCATATAAAGAGACGGTGCGCCGCGAGGCGGAGATCGACCACAGATATGTGCGCCAGTCGGGCGGAAGAGGGCAATACGCCCACGTAAAGCTGATAATCGAGCCGAATGAGCCGGGCGCGGGCTATGAGTTTGTCAGTAAGATTGTGGGAGGCGCCATACCAAAGGAGTATATCCCCGCGGTTGACGACGGAATACGCGGCGCGATGGAGGCCGGAGTGCTCGCGGGGTATCAGGTTGTGGACGTCAAAGTGACGCTCTTCGACGGGTCGTTTCACGAGGTGGACTCGTCTGAACTGGCGTTCAAGATAGCGGGCAGCCAGGCGTTTAAGGAGGCCATGCAAAAGGCCAATCCCGTACTGCTGGAGCCCATCATGAAGGTCGTCGTCACGACGCCGGAGGATTACATGGGCGACGTCATGGGCGATATAAACGCCAGACGCGGACAGATTACGGGCATGGAGACGCGCAGCGGCGCGGCGCAGATAGACGCCACGGCGCCGCTGGCGACGATGTTCGGCTATTCCACCGATTTGCGCTCCCGCACACAGGGGCGCGGCAATTACACGATGGAGCCAAGTCACTACGTCGAACTCCCGAAGTCGCTCCAGCAGGAGCTGATAACCGGGAAAAAATAATTTCGTTTGTGATGGCTTCGCCATCACAAACGAGTCACGGGAGCTTGGATCTCGCCGCGCGCGGCTCGCAAAGAGCATTTTCCGAGGAATAAATCCCCGGAAAATGCGAAATGTGATAATTTTTGCTCCGTTATATAGGAGTTCCCGCGAAGTCGAAGGACTTCACGCACTCCTGCGCAAAAATTCTTTTCGCCTACGCCGAAAAGGACGGGAGAGCGAAAATCGCTGCAAACGAAAATATTCGGAAAAAATAAATATTGACAAAACACGGCGCGTAGTATACTATTGTTGTCATTACAGTATGAGATACGGACGCGTTCCGGTTCACACATCACCGGACGCGTCAGATCGGTTCGCAGTTGCAATCGGCGTTAAGCCCGGATCTGCGGCGGAGGTATCCGGCGGATCGCCCGGGGCGCCGTCCGCAGCGGGTGTAATATGATCAGCGATTATTAAGGAGGATAACCCAAGATGGCCAAGCAGAAATTTGAAAGAACCAAGCCGCACGTCAACATCGGCACGATCGGTCACGTCGATCACGGCAAGACCACGCTGACGGCCGCCATAACGAAGTACCTGTCTTTCCAGGGAAAGGCGAAGTTCGAGGCGTACGAGCAGATCGATAAAGCGCCCGAAGAGCGGGAGCGCGGCATCACGATCAATACCGCACACGTGGAGTACGAGACCGACGCGCGCCACTACGCGCACGTGGACTGCCCGGGACACGCCGACTATATCAAGAACATGATTACCGGCGCCGCGCAGATGGACGGCGCCGTGCTCGTCATCGCCGCGTCAGACGGCCCGATGGCCCAGACGCGCGAGCACATAGTTCTCGCCCGTCAGGTGGGCGTGCCGGCGATCGTCGTGTTCCTCAACAAGGTCGATCAGGTCGACGACGAGGAACTCCTTGAGCTCGTCGAGATGGAGGTGCGCGAGCTTCTGACGAAGTACGAATTCCCCGGCGACGACATCCCTATCATCAAGGGCAGCGCCCTCCAAGCGCTGGAGTCTGATTCCACGGACATCAACTCGCCGGAGTACGCGTGCATCAAAGAGCTCATGGACGCCGTCGACAACTATATACCGACGCCGGAGCGCAAGTCGGACATGCCGTTCCTCATGCCTGTCGAGGACGTGTTCACAATCACGGGCCGCGGCACGGTCGCCACGGGACGCGTCGAGCGCGGAAAGATCAACATGAACGATAAGGTCCAGATAGTCGGACTCATGGACGAACCGCGCGAGACCACCGTCACCGGAATAGAGATGTTCCGCAAGCTGCTCGACTACGCCGAGGCCGGCGACAACATCGGGACGTTGCTGCGCGGCATCGCAAAGACCGATATTGAGCGCGGACAGGTTCTCGCGAAGCCCGGCAGCATAAAGCCGCACACGAAGTTCAAAGGTCAGGTTTACGTCCTGTCCAAGGAGGAGGGCGGGCGGCACACGCCGTTTTTCAATAACTACCGCCCCCAATTTTACTTCCGCACCACGGACGTCACCGGTATAATCAAACTGCCCGAAGGCACGGAGATGTGTATGCCCGGCGACAACATCGATATGGACGTCGAGCTTATCACGCCTATCGCCATCGAGCAGGGGCTCCGCTTCGCCATCCGCGAGGGCGGCCGCACGGTGGGTTCCGGAGTTGTAATCGGGATAAACGAGTAGACGCGCCGGCAGCGGCGGCGAAAGCCGCCGTTGCCGCAAAAGAGGGGCGGGGATCCGGCAATACGCCGAATCCCCGCCCCTCTTTTTTTGTCGCGCGGTGAAGGTTGAAAACAAAAGGCAGTCCGGGCGCCCCCTCTTTTTCTGCCTACCGCGCGAGGAGCGCCTTTCGGCGGCGTTCCGCGCTGATATAGTCGATGATAAGCGCGACGACAAGCAAGAACCCCGCCGCAAACGTGGTCCAGTAGTCGGGTACATTAAGCACCCTCAGCATGTTGTCAAACACGTTTAGGAGAAGCAGCGCCACAAGCGCGCCGCCAAGATGTCCCGCGCCGCCCATGAACGACACGCCGCCGAGTATCGACGCGGATATGACCGTCATATCCGGCGCGGACGTTGAAATCGCGGTGGGACTGGCGAGCTTGATCTGCGCGGTCCACAGCAGACCTCCGACAGCCGCCAAAACGCTGTTGTTTATAAAAAGCAGCATACGGCTGCGGTTCGGGTTGAGACCGGAAAGACGGGCTGCGCTCGGATTGCCGCCGGACATGTATATGCCGCGTCCGAACGCCGTGTATGAAAGCACAAACTGATACACAATCACAAGTAGCAGCGCAAAGAGAAAGATAACAGGAAACCGGTCGAATAAGACGCCCTTCCCAAGATTTACATACCCCTGAGCGCGCGTCGCGATAATCTGTACGTTATTACCCTCGTTCATGACCTTGCACAGTCCCGTATACACCGACGCCATTCCGATGGTCGCTATAAACGCTGGGAAACGCAGGACATTGACAAGCAGAGTGTTGATAAGACCGAGCGCGGCGGCTACAAGCAGCGTTATGACTACGAGCAAAATCCACGGAAGCGACGTTATGACAATCAAATTTGCGAATATCATTGTTGCCAACGTCGCCTGCGCGCCAACGGACAGATCAATATTCCCGCCAATGAGAACCATCGCGATACCGCACATCATAAGCACCTGTATTACCATGCTGTAGAAAATCTGTTTGAGATTCCCGCTTGCCATGAAGCCGTCCGTGAAAACTGCCGTCCACGGCTTACCGCCTTTCAGCACCCCGCTGCTGATGATCATGGTGATAATCATCATAACAACAAGCAAAGCGAGCAGCGGGCCGGCTTTGTCGCGGAAAAACCGCCTGTACCATGACGCCTTATGCATTTGCCGTCCTCCTTCTGCGCGCCGTAATCCTGCTCGAACTCACTTGTGTTAAAAAGTCGATCGATAGTGCCACAAGCAGCAATATACCGGTGAATACGTTTATCCAGAACGGGTTCATTTTAACGGAGTTCATGCCGATTTGGAACGTGTTCAGGATAAGCAGACCCACGAACGCGCCGCCCATCCCTCCGGCGCCTCCGCCGAACGAGATGCCCCCGAGAATAGCCGCCGTTATGCCGGTAAACTGGTTTGTCTGCAAGGCGAGCAACTGGCCCTGACCGAGTCTCGACGTATTGAACACGCCAGCCACCCCACCCATGACGGCGCTGTTAATGAACAGGATATACGTGATGGCGCGGGAATTGATGCCGGCCAGCTTTGCCGCTTCGCGGTTCCCACCCATGAGCGAGACTTTTTTCCCGAATGTCGTCCTTGCTATGATGACGCCATAGACGATGAAGAAAATCAGCATGATTATCACTCCGGAGGGAATTGATCCGACCTGTCCTGTACCCAACCATTTTATAACTTCCGGTTTTTGGTAAGCGATATTCTTGGCCAGCCCGTCGTCGCTTCCCATGGCGCTGAACATGCGCATGAGACCTTGCGCCATATATGACATTGCGAGCGTACCTATGAACGCCGGAAAGCGGAATTTGTCTATCAGCAGGGCGTTTAGAGCGCCGAACCCCGCGCACAGGATGAGCGATATGACAATCCCCATGTACCACGGAAGGCCCCAGCCTGTTTCGCTTATTGCCGCCGCGAGCACCATTCCGCCAAAAGCGCCCACAGCCGACTGGGAGAGATCTATGTTTCCTGAAATAAGCAGACAACCCGCGCCGATAGTCAGAAACGACGACAGTATTATAGAAGCAAGTATATTTTTGAACGTGCTGGCAGCCAAAAAGCGGTTCCCGACGGAGCTTGCCCAGACGGAAAACACGATACAAAGCCCCACGAGCAGACACACAAGCGTGAATACCTTGTGCGACACAACAGGCTTTACGTAACGACCGTAAAAGTCTTTCTTATTGCTCATCGCGTATTCTCCTTAATCAAGCATCGCCATCGCGAGAACGTTTTCTTCCGTGGCGTCCGCGCGGTCTATTTGACCTGTAACGTGACCGTTGTGCATTACGATGATCCTGTCCGCCACGTTTATCACCTCGGTGAGCTCGGAGGATATGAATATGACGGCTATACCCTGCCTTGCGAAGTCGCATACCATCTGGTATATTTCCGCTTTAGTACCCACGTCGATACCCTTTGTAGGTTCGTCGAGAATGAGCAGCTTTGTATCTATCTCCTCGCTCGTCCAGCGGCCGAGGATGACCTTTTGCTGGTTGCCTCCGGATAGTTCGCCCACAATCTTGTCGATGGACGGGGTCTTTATCGAATATTTCTCAACCGCCGTGTCCGCGAGCTCGTTTACCCTGCGGTTATTCATAAACTTATAATTTGCGATTTTGTCCACTACGGGCATGACCACGTTATCCTTTATTGTCCGTCCGAGGATTAAACCCTGCTCCTTACGATCCTCCGGACACAGCGCTATGCCGGCGTTTATCGCGTCCCGGGGCGTCTTGAATTTTACGACTTTCCCGTCGAAGGTTATCTCGCCGTCCGTGACGGGATCCGCGCCGAACAGCGCCCGCGCGACCTCCGTGCGTCCCGCGCCCACAAGGCCCGCCAAGCCGATGACTTCCCCGCGGCGGGCTTGAAAGCTCACATCGTGTACATACGGGGTTCTCAGGTTTTTCACGTCGAGCAAGACGTCCCCGTACTGCGTATTACGGTTTAACCCGGCGTACGTATCGCCGATATCACGCCCGACCATCGCCTTGATCAGTTCGCCCTCGTCCGTCTCATTCGTTTTAAGCGTAGCTACGAGCTTCCCGTCTTTCATGACCACTATGTCGTCCGTCACTTGAAATATCTCCGACAGTCTGTGGGAGACGTAAATAACGACCTTTCCGTCCGCGCGCAGCTCGCGGATTATATCGAACAGTATCGTTATTTCGGCGTCGGTCAGCGGCGCCGTCGGTTCGTCAAAGGCGATAATGTCAGCGCCGCGACGATAGGCTTTCATGATTTCTATCATCTGCTGATGCGCGACATTGAGCCTGCCCGCTTTCTCCGCAGGGTCAATCGGCAGCCCGAATTTGTTGATGATCTCAAGAGCGTCGGTGTAGAGCTTATGTTTGTTGAACAGGCCCAGTTTATTTTTAGGCAGAGCACCCGGAAACAGGTTCTCCATAACGGACATCTGGGACATAAGCTGCCGTTCCTGATAGATGACGCTTATTCCCGCCGAGATCGCGGCGTATGGGCTGCCGAAATGAACGGGGGCGCCGTTCAGGAGCATTTCGCCGTCGTCGGCGCTCTGGTCGCCGCTCATTATTTTCAGCAGAGTGCTTTTGCCCGCGCCATTTTCGCCGAGCAACGCCAACACTCTGCCGCCTTCCGCTCGAAAGCTTATATCATCAAGAGCACGGACACCGGGATAGTTTTTGCCGATACCACGGAATTCCAAAGAATTTGCCACCGATCCACCTTCCTTACTGTCAGTAACCGTCTGCAACAGAAAAACGCCCGGACGGACAAGGACGGCTAAAGACCGCCCCTATCCGTCCGGGCGCCAATGGTTTATTTACGGCTGCTTAAAATCGTCCGGTACAGGTATGAACGGCGAGTAGTCGTCAAGCGTCAGACCGGGTACGTCATAGTTGTACTCGTTGGCGCTCGCGTACAAATCCGACCATTCGAGGTAGTGCTTATAGTCGTCCTGCTCCAGCCAAACAGTCGGCAGACGCAACTGCGGGTATGTATGCCCCTCGGCGCCGTGGTCGTCCCACTTCACCCAACTCGGCCAGATCGTGTCGGGCGTCGCCCAACCGTTGAGATACGCGTACACGGCGCCGGCAATCGGCTCACTGTAGAGGTTGTTCGCCGTATAAAGCGCGTAGCGGCACGCGTCAAACTGTCCGCCGTCCCACTGGGCGATGAAACCCGAGCCGCCGAATGTGACGACGCAGGAACCGTCCGTCAGATTCTGCTGCTCAATTATAGTCGCGGCCGCTTGCCCAAGGTCGTCGATAAGTCCGACGACGAGCCAGTTCTTAAACTCCGTGTGCGTCGAGATAACCGGCGCAACATTGTCAAGACCGCCCTGGAGAGTGAGACCGGACGAGGCGGTATCCACTTCAAAATAGTTGACGCCGTCCACAATTTCCGCGCCTACATTCTCCCACGCGCGTTTCGCGCCTATGACGCGCTCGACAAGCGGGGGAGACGTAGAGAAGTTAAACGTTATGAAACCGATTTCGCTCCAGGGCAAATCCGGAATGTTTGCCTTGCGCCACTCGTCGAGCTTGTAAACTTGCTGGGCGCCGGCGTCGAAGTTGTCAAAGCCGACGTACGGGTTGATGAGATTGCCGCCGATCGGCAGACCGTCTCCCGTCGCGCCGTCACGCGGGGGCGCCATCTGGCTCATCCATTTGACGTCGGGGTAGTTGCTTATGATATCGACGCAAGCAGGGAAAACCGTGGTGTCAGGGTCGAGGATAAAGCCTGTGACGCCCTGGTCGATGAGGTTTTGCAGATTGGTAAGGAACATGTCGCTGTCGCCGTTGGCGGCGAGGAAGCCGACGAACTCCATGTTGAACAGAGGCGCCCAGTGCTCAAAGCCGTTGGCCGACATCTGATACAGGAAGCTGTTTTCCGTCGCCAGATAGGCGACCTTGTACTTGGGGTTCTGTGTGTAGTCGTACTCGGGATCATAGTGCGCTACTGTGTCGAGGTTTATGCTTCCGTCCGCGTTCGCGTTGGGATAAGACTTGCTCCCGGAGGCTCCGCCTCCGGGAGCTTCGGTTTCGCCGCCTGCGTCAGGCGGCGGCGCGCTTTCGCCGCCGCCCGTGTCCGACGGGGTCGGCGATTCCGGCGCGGGGTTCGAAGGCTCCGCGCTACCATTGCACGCGGCGAACGCGAATGCCATGACGAGCGCGAGGATAAGGGCTGTTACTTTCTTCATTCTCTTCCACTCTCTCCATTCAAAATTAGCAGGGCTTCAGATCCCGACCGCGCGGAGACGCGAAACGCGTGCCGCCGACGGGGGCCGGCAGGCTACCCGCCGCGTCCCGCCGCGCGAGAATCGCGCCTTGCCACCGGGGAGTATAGCAGATATGTCCGGCGTTCGCAATAGTCTATTTGCACAAACATTAGTCTTGATTTTTGTGCATATTGCACAAAAATTCGCTCTCCGCGAACAAATCGCGGCGATAGCCCCCGCCGAAAAAGCCTTTTGCGAGCCGCGCACGGCGAGATCCCTGCTCCCGTGACGCGTTTGTGATGGCGAAGCCATCACAAACGAAATGATTCTTTTTCAAAAACGCTTGCATTTACGCCGGGAGTGTGATATCATACGCGTACTGTCGGGCGGCGCGCGCCGTCCGACGGGTCTTGCGCGGACAGCGCCGCGGGCTGACGGGTCGCCGCGCGCCGCGCTCCAATGAGGATTGGCTCTCCGGTTTGTCCGCCGGCGCGGAACATATCCGGAACTTCTCCGGCAGTTTCCGCGCGGCGGACGGGGCGGTGCGCGGGCCGATTATTGCCGGCAGGGCCGCGATTGCGGTGGTTGTCTCCGGCGGCCTCAGAGTGGGATTACCCCCACTCTTTTTCTTGCGAAAGTTTGAAATGAGAAGTTTGGAAGCAACTGGGTGTGATGGGCCTATGAGCAAAATATTACAGGTAGTCAGGGAAATCGCCGGCCCCGTCTGTGAACGGCACGGATGCGAACTGTGGGACGCCGAGTATGTCAAGGAGGCCGGCGAGTGGTACCTCCGGGTGTTTATCGACAGGCAAGACGGCGTGTCGATCGATCTTTGCGAAGCGGTCAGCCGTGAGCTCGATCCGATGCTGGACGAATACGAGCATCTCATTCCCGGCAGTTACATCTTTGAGGTCTCGTCAGCCGGCGCGGAGCGGCCCCTGCGGCGCCCGCGGGACTTCGAGCGTTTTACGGGCAGCCTTGTGGAGGTCAGACTGTATAAATCGCTCGCCGGAAAAAAAGAGTTTATCGGACGCTTGCGCGGCTGCGACAGCGGAGATATTGAAATAGACGTCGAGGGAGAGACGATGCGATTTGAAAAGGGCAAAATCGCCAATGTGCGGCTGCGCATCGGGTGAGGCCGCAAACGGGGCCGCGCTTCCACACGCGGTACGGTCAGTAAAACGAAAGGCGTGGTCACAAATATGAATGCGGATTTTTTCGCGGCTCTGGCGGATATAGAGCGAGAAAAGGGGATACCCCGGAAGTACATGGCCGAAAAGATCGAGCAGGCGCTTTTGGCGGCTCTGAGGAAGGATTATCCGAGCGCGGAGGAAAACGCGCGAGTGGTTTTTGACCTCGAGCGCGGCGCGATTGGGATGTTCATACAGAAAACGGCCGTGGACTATGTCACGGATCCCAATACGGAGCTGACGCTTGACGAGGCGAGACTGATAAACGCCGAAGCGGCGCCCGGCGATATCGTCAATGTACCCGTCGATACCGGCAAGTTCGGGCGCATCGCGGCTCAAGCGGCCAAGCAGGTCATAATTCAAGGTATACGCGAGGCGGAACGCAACATCATATTCGGCGAGTTCGCGTCGAAGGAGCGCGAGATAATGACGGCGCTCGTCATCCGCGCGGATCCTAAGACGGAGGTCGTCACGGTGCAGCTCAGCTTGAACGCCGACACGATGGAGGCGACGCTCCCTCCGGGCGAGCAAATCCCCGGCGAGATCATCCGCGACGGGGACAGGTTGAAAGTCTACGTCGTCGAGGTTAAAAAGCTGACGCGCGGGCCGAGGATACTCATATCCAGAACGCACCCGGGCCTTGTCCGGCGGCTGTTTGAGATGGAGTCGCCCGAGATATACGACGGCACCGTCGAAATACGCGGCGTGGCGCGCGAGCCGGGAAGCCGCACAAAGCTCGCCGTGGCGTCGAACGACCCGAACGTGGAGCCCGTAGGCGCGTGCGTGGGACAGCGCGGGGATAGGGTGAACACGATAGTCAAGGAGTTGTGCGGCGAGAAGATCGACGTTATCAAGTACAGTGAGAACATAACGGAATATGTAGCCGCGGCGCTAGCCCCGGCGTCCGTACTCAGCGTCAGAGTCCTTCCGGACGGAAAATCCTGCCGCGCCATCGTGCCGGACGCCCAACTGTCGCTCGCCATAGGCAGGGAGGGGCAAAACGTCAGGCTTGCGGCGCGACTGACAGGCTTCAAGATCGACATAAAATCGCAGTCGATGAAAGATCAGGACAACGAGGATGAATTCGACCGCGTATTTGAGGACGAGTTCGAGTCGGACTACCTCGAACAGGACTATCGCGATCAGGACGCCGGCGTATACGGCGGCGACGAGGACGGTCTCGACGCGGGTATGGCGCCGGAGCCGCCGTATACGCCGGCGGAGTAGACCGGACGGGGTAGTATGTATGCTGAAAAAAACGCCTATGCGGATGTGTCTCGGCTGCCGTGAGATGAAACCGAAACGCGAGTTGATTCGCGTGGTGCGCTCTCCGGAGGGCGCCGTGAGTTTGGACTTCAAGGGTAAAAGCTCCGGGCGCGGCGCATATCTGTGCCGGAGCGCGGACTGTCTCAAACGCGCCGTCAGGTCAAGGGCGCTGTCCCGGGCGTTGGGCGTGGAAATACCGGAGACTATCTATACCGGTCTCGCCGATTCTTTGGAGGAAGCGGATGGAAAATAATTTGGCCTTTCTCGGCATCGCAAAAAAAGCGGGCCTTCTGGCGGAGGGTGCGGAACCCGCCGCCGCCGCCGTGAGGAGCGGCTGTTGCAGGGCGATTCTATCCGCCTCCGACGCATCCGAGGCGTCGCAACGGCGGGCGAGGCGGTTGGCCGCCGAGGCGGGTGCGCGCCATATCGCGCTGCGCTACACAAAGCGCGAGCTCGGCGCGGCGCTGGGCAAGGGAGAGCCGGGCGTAATCGCGATAACGGACGCCGGGATTGCCGCCAAATTCGCGTCATATCTCCCGCCGGACAGCTTCACGGAGCCGCCCGAAACAGCCGGAAACACGGGCGCGCGCGCCGCGTCTGGAGCGGGTGTCAAGCGTTCGCGGAATCGGGCCGGTGGCATAAACTGCGAGAGGAGGAAAGCGCAATGAGTACGATGTTCAAATACAAGGTGTACGAGGTGGCAAAAGATTTCAACCTTGCCACAAGGCTCATCACAGAGATTTTGTCGAAACACGCCACGCCGCCCAGGAATCATATGCAGGCGCTCACAGTGGCGGAGTTGGACATAATTTTTGAGAGCCTGACATCCGCCAATCAGATCAACAGTATCGAGGAAATCTACGCTGTCTCGTCGCCGGCCGCCGGCATCGCAAAGAAGACGTCCGGCGAGCGGTCTAATCGGGACGCGGGTCCGGCGGACGGCAAGACGGCGGGGCAGGATACCGCGCCCGCTACGGCGCCGCGCAAGCCGGATAAAACGTACGCGCCGCGCCAGACGCCTCAAAAACGCGTAGTGGACACATCGGGGGCCACCATCAATATCGACAAGTACGACGAGCGGCTCGACAGTCTTGTGCCGCAGCGCGCCGAGAACATGAAGCGCGGGAAAGAGAAGTTCACCAAAAAGTCGCAGTCGCGGACGCCCTCAATGGCGTCCGGCGCCAAACGCCGCGCGGAGGAACGCGACAGGATGCAGCGCTTGCAGTTTGAGATAGCGAAGCGCGCGCCTCTGAAGATACAGATACCGGACGCGATAAGCGTGGGCGAGCTGGCCGCGCGCATGAAAAAGACAGGCGCGGACGTCGTCAAGCGCCTTATAAGGATGGGCGTCATGGCGTCGGTGTCCGACACAATAGATTACGACACGGCGGCGCTCGTCGCCATAGAGATGGGCTGTAAGGTCGAACGCGAGGTGGTCGTGACGATCGAGGAGCGTCTCATAGACGACAGGCCGGACAACCCGGACGAGTTGAAGTCGCGCGCGCCCGTTGTAGTCGTGATGGGCCACGTAGACCACGGCAAGACGTCGCTTCTCGACAGAATCAGGAAAGCAAACGTCGTCTCCGGCGAGGCGGGCGGCATAACGCAGCACATCGGCGCGTACAGGGTGACGGTGAACGGCAGCCCCATAACATTTCTCGACACGCCGGGCCACGAGGCGTTTACGGCGATGCGCGCCAGGGGCGCGAGCGTCACGGATGTCGCGATTCTGATAATAGCGGCGGACGACGGCATTATGCCGCAGACGGTGGAGTCGATAAACCACGCGAAGGCGGCCGAGATACCCGTGATAGTGGCAATAAATAAGATGGACGCGCCGGGCGCAAACCCCGACAAGATAAAGCAGCAGCTCACGGAGTACGGCCTCGTGTCGGAGGATTGGGGCGGCGACACCATCGTATGTCAAATCTCCGCGAAAACGGGCGAGGGCATCGACAACCTGCTGTCGATGATATCGCTGACAGCCGAGATGTCCGAACTGCGCGCCAATCCGAACAGGGCCGCTCGCGGCGCTGTCATAGAGGCGCGTCTCGACCGTGGCAGGGGTCCCGTAATGTCCGTGCTCGTACAAAACGGCACGCTTAAAGTGGGCGACATTATAATCGCCGGGGCGGCCGTCGGACACATCAGGATGATGATAAACGACAAGGGCGAGCGCGTTGAGAGCGCCGGGCCGTCCGTTCCCGTGGAGATAACGGGAATGTCCGAGGTCCCGGACGCGGGCGAGACATTCAACGCCGTCACCGACGAGCGCATGGCCAGAGAGCTTGCGCAGCGGAGGCGCGACGAGCGCAAGCGCGGCGGCGCCTCCGCCGCTCCGGAGGCGAAGGTGACGCTCGAGGAGCTGTTCTCCAGAATAAAACAAGGCGAGATAAAGGACTTCAACGTCATTGTTAAGGCCGACGTACAGGGTTCCGCCGAGGCTATAAAGACGTCGCTCGAAAAACTCAGCGGAGAAGAGGTCAGAGTTCGCGTCATTCACTCCGGCGTCGGCGCGGTCAGCGAATCCGACGTGATGCTCGCCGCGACGAGCGGGGCTGTTATAATCGGCTTTAACGTACGGGCTGACGCCTCCGCGCGGGAGAGCGCCGTACGCGCGGGCGTCGATATAAGGTTCTACAGCGTAATATACGACTGCATACGCGAGATAGAGACCGCGATGAAGGGACTGCTCGCGCCCAAATACAGGGAAGTGGTCAGCGGACACGCCGAGGTGCGAAAGCTCATCAAGGTATCGCGGCTGGGAACGGTGTGCGGTTGCTTTGTGCTCGACGGGAAGATCACCAGGAATTGCCAGATACGCGTCGTGCGCGACGGCGCGACCGTCTTCGACGGCGCTCTCGCGTCGCTGCGTCGGTTCAAGGACGACGTACGCGAGGTCGCCGTGAATTACGAGTGCGGCATAACGCTCGAAAAGTTCAACGACGTGCTGGAAGGCGACGTCCTGGAGGCATACGTGCTGGAACAGGTGACTGAGTAAATATCGGGAATCTGTTTCCCGATATTTACTCTGCGAGCGCCTTGGCGCGAAGTTCAATCCCCTCGCGGCTCGTTTGCAAGCGCGCGGCGCTTACAGGCGCAATGATTGAAGAAGGTGATTCGGGTGGAGTCGAACAGGCTTCCCAGAATAAACGAGGACATACAGCGCACGCTGTCGGCACTGCTGTACAATGTGAAGGATCCGCGCGTGAAGCAGGGCGTGGTCAGCATAACCTCGGTCGATACGACAGGAGATTTGAGCCGCTGCAAGGTGCATGTGAGCGCGCTCGGCCACAGTTCCGACGCGGAGTTGAAAAAAGGGCTTCAGTCGGCGGCCGGTTATCTCCGCCGCGAGCTCGGGCAGACGCTCCGCCTGCGACGCGCCCCGGAACTCACCTTTATACTTGACGGCTCAATTGAACACGGCGCGCGGATAAACAAGATTCTTAAGGAGCTTGAATAGAGGGACCAGACACATTATGAATATCAGTGAGACCGCTAAATGGCTTCGCGAGCACGACAACTACCTCATATTGACGCACCGCCGCCCGGACGGCGACGCGATAGGCTCGGCGGCCGGGCTGGCGCGGGGGCTGCGCGCCGTCGGGCGGACGGCGTATGTGTTGCACAATCCGGAAATTACGCCGCGCTATCTTCCGTATATAGAGGATTACTGGGCGTCCGACACATTCTCGCCCGACAATGTCGTCACGGTGGACACGGCGTCGCGCGACCTCTTCCCGGTGAACTGGGGAGACCGGGCGGAACATGTCGCCCTGTGTATCGACCATCACCCGTCCAACTCGGGGTACGCCGCGTCGTCGTGCGTTGACAGCGCGCGGGCTTCGTGCGGGGAGATTGTGTACGAGATCCTCTCACAATGGCCGGGCGCGGTGGACAGCGAGACTGCGGCGGCGCTGTATGTCGCGGTCTCGACGGATACGGGCTGCTTCGCGTTTGGCAACACGACGGCCGACACGCTGCTCGTCGCGTCTGAGTTGGCGCGCGCCGGAGCGCCGATCGCCCGTATAAACAGGGCTCTCTTTCGCGAAAAGACGCGCGCGCGCGCGGTGCTGGAGGGCTTTATCTTCTCCGGCCTGGAGTTCCATTTTGACGGTCGGGCGGCGATCTCGGTTATCACGGGCGATATGCTCGCGCGCGCCGGCGCGACGGAAAACGACCTGGACGATATAGCGGCGCTCCCCGGCTCGATCGAGGGCGTGTGGGTCGGGGTGACGGTGCGGGAATTGTCCGCGCCGGACGACTGCAAGGTCTCCGTGCGCTCGGGCAAGGATGTTGACTCGAACGCGCTTTGCGCGCGTTTCGGCGGAGGCGGACACGCGATGGCCGCCGGATTCACCGCCCGCGCGCGGACAGACGATGTAAAGGCCGCGCTGATTGATGCGCTGGGAGAGGTTTTCAGCGGGAAGCCCCGGGCATGACCGGAATCATCATAGCGGATAAGCCGGAGGGCTGGACCTCCCACGATGTCGTGGCGAAACTGCGCGGCGCGCTGCGCGAGAGGCGCATAGGACACGGCGGCACGCTCGACCCTATGGCGACGGGCGTGCTGCCGCTGTTTATCGGCCGCGCGACGCGGGCCGTGGAATTTTCCGCAGGCGCCGAAAAAGAGTACATCGCCGGAATGCGACTCGGGATTACGACGGACACGCAGGATATAACGGGCAAGCATCTCACAAGCCGCGAGGCGTCTGTGAGCGAGGCGCGGCTACGCGGGGCGCTGCGGCGCTTCACGGGAGAGCAGACGCAGATACCCCCGATGTACTCGGCGGTAAAAAAAGATGGGAAACCGCTCTATAAGCTGGCGCGCCGTGGCATCGAGGTGGAGAGAGAGCCGAGGGACATAACGGTGCATTCTCTGGAGATGACAGGTTGCGTGAACGGCGAATACTATCTGAAAATCGTGTGCTCGAAAGGTACGTACGTCAGGACGCTATGCGCCGACATCGGGGAATACCTCGGCTGCGGCGCCGTGATGTCCTCTCTGCGGCGTACGCGCGTCGGGGCGTTCGGAATACTGGCGGCCTGCGA
Source organism: Oscillospiraceae bacterium (assembly GCA_031278515.1). Lineage (GTDB taxonomy): Bacteria > Bacillota > Clostridia > Oscillospirales > Oscillospiraceae > JAISBX01. The sequence continues at coordinate 20,333 of JAITKI010000081.1, forward strand.
AATGAAGGACATAATCAGCGCCGCGGAAAACGGCGGATTGGAGCGGCTGCTCTTGCCTGTGGATACGCTGTTTCGCGAGTTCCCCGCCATGACTGTCAACCCCGTGTGTGAGCACAGGTGCCGCTCCGGCGCGGCGTTCGCCTGCCCCGGCGCACCGGACGGGAGGTACAGGGTGTACGGTGAGAGCGGAGAATTTCTTATGCTCGGCGACGCTGCGGACGGGCGGATGCGCATAGGAAAGACTTTTTTTGAGGTGCCGTCGTGATGATCGGGAAGAAGCGAGTAATCGCCCTCGGGTTTTTCGACGGGGTGCATATCGGACATTCGGCGCTGCTGCGAAGGGCGCTCGCCGCCGCCGATGAATATGGGCTTGTGCCGAGCGTCATAACGTTTGACACGCACCCTGTCGGTTTTGTCACGGGACGAAGTGTGCCGCTCATCAACTCGCCGGAGGACAGGGCCGGGCTGATACAGCGGCTGTTCGGTATAGACGACATCATTTTTCTCCACTTTGACAGGGAGACAGCCTTGATGCGGTGGGACGAATTTGTAGAGCATCTGGCCGATGAGTTCGGCGCGCGCCGGCTCATAGCGGGCCACGATTTCAAATTCGGACGCGGCGGCGAGGGCGACGTCGCGCGCCTGAGCGCGAAGTGCCGCGAGATGGGTCTGGGATGCGACATCATTCCCGAGGTGAGACTTGGCGGCGTGACAAGCAGTTCCACGTATGTCCGCAAGCTCATCGCGCAAGGCGATATAGTTACTGCTAACAAGTTTTTGGGGCACCCGCACGTGCTGACGGACTTTGTGCGATACGGGTACAGGTTGGGACGCGTCATCGGCACTCCGACGATAAATATGTGCTTTACCGACGGCGTGCTGATCCCGGCGCACGGCGTGTACGCCTCGCGCGTGACGCTCGACGGGGGCGCCGGGTACGTCGGGGTCACGAACATCGGAACGCGCCCGACCGTCTCCGATTCCGACAGGGTGACAGCCGAGACGCATATTCTGGATTATCAGGGCAATCTGTACGGCAAAACCGTTCGCGTGGAATTTTTTGCGCGCATACGCGCGGAACGGCAGTTTGGCGGCGTAGATGAATTGAAAGCGCAGATCGCCGAGGACTGCGTAAGCGCGGCGGAATACTTCAAGGGCGCGGATATTATCCCGGGTAGTTGAGATTTTCCTCCGAGGCGTTGCGCAGCGTCTCGGCGTACCGCCTTGTCTCCCACTTTGCCATATCCAGATTTTGCTCCCGCCAATTGCCGCACTCAGCCGGACTCGCGCCGGGAATCGGGCCGTCAAAATCCAGTATCCAGTCCAACATCTCCCCGATAAGAGGGAGTATTTCCGGGGATGTCCTGTCCCCCTCGAAAATGGCGTAAAACCCGGTCCGGCAGCCCATAGGGCCAAAGTACGCCACCCGGTCCGCCCAAGTCTTGTGGGAGCGGAGGAACGTCGCGCCGAGATGCTCGATGGTGTGCAGGGCGGGCATATCGATAACCGGTTCCCTATTCGGCGTCTTGAAACGGAGATCGAAGGTGGTGAGAACCGTATCTCCGAAGCGATCTTTCCTGGAGACATACACTCCGGGATTCAGGCGCAGATGATCGATCTGAAAACTCGCTATCTTTTCCATGCAGCTTCCTCCGTCAAAATGATTTTCAGCCGCCGCGAATCGGCGAGGGCGCGATGAACCCGTTATCCCGCATCCACGCGGCGCTCTCACGGCCTCGGCGCGCCTCCAGCGTGAGGGTGAGCGCGCTCCCCGTCTCCGAGAGCCGGATGAGCGCCGCCGCCGCGTCGATATGCCCCTCGCCGGGCGGGTTGTGGTCGTCGTATTGTCTGAAGTTGTTGTGGATATGTACATGACTTAGAAATTCCGACGTCCCGTCTATCCATGCGTCCATAGGCAGATCGGAGACGACAGTTCCCGCGTGTCCTATGTCCAGACACAGACGCATACGCCTGTCTCCCACGCCCTTTACTATGTCGCGCAGCATGTCCGGAGAGTCCTCCATAACGTTCTCCAGCAGCAATGTGAATTCCTCCGGCTTATCGCGCAGGAATTCGCTCCAGAACTCGACGGATCTCCCGGCGAAATAGTCTTTATTGTAGACCATCGGCGTGTAGCCGGAGTGTACTACCATCCTGCTGATGCCGTAGCCCGTCATGAGACTGTACGCCTGTCCGAAACGGCGGCGCGCCACGTCCGCGACGAGCGGATCGACCGCCGCGGGACAAAGCTCGTTGAACGGCGCGTGGAACACGAGAGGGGTCATGCCCTCCATGTTCGCGCGCGCCGCTCCGTCCCATATCTCAAAATCCGTGTCCATGTTGTACGCCGTACAGAACTCCGCAAGCTCCATACCCAGTCCGTATTCCAGCGCCGTCGCGCGCGCGTCAGCCGCTATGGTCGAGACGCATACCCTGCCTGTGAAATCGAAGCCGCGTGACATATATGACATAAGCGCTCCCATGGGCGGCGTCCAAAATCACGCCCGCCATGCCGTCAGGGCGCTTTGCGCGTTCCCGCCGCCTCCCGGAACCGCGCCTCCGCCAGCATATCACAAGCCGCGGGAAATTACAATTGTGAGCGCTTAGAGAATAATTTCGTTTGTCACGGTCGGGGCCGTAACAAACGAGTAACGAGGCTTGGATCTCGCCGTGCGCGGCTCGCAAAGAGCATTTTCCGAGGAATAAATCCCCGGAAAATGCGAAATATTACAATATTTGCTCCGTTATATAGGGGTCCCCGCGAAGTCGAATGACTTCGTGGGGAGAGGACGAACGACGGAGCGAGCAAGTTCCCGGCTTTAGCCGGAAACTTGCTTAGCGCAGTCCGTGAGTACGAGACGCACTCCTCCGCAAAAATTCTTTTCGCCGTAGGCGAAAAGGACGGGAGAGCGAAAACTGCCGCAAACGAAATTATTCTCTGCCTCCGCGCTTTGCCGGACTGCGGTTTATTCATAGATTTCGACGACTATGTACTCCAAATCGTCCGATGCGACTACGCCGCAGTACACTTCGGCGTTCGTGCTGAAGTTGGCGTAATGGACACCGACGTAGGTCATGTCGTCGGACGACTCGCCAACCGCGCCCAAGTACCTGAATCCGGCTGTTTGCAGCAGAAAACCGTACTCCGAAATAACAAGCGAGCTTCTGACACTCAATTCGTCCGCATCGTACCAGTACTCGCTGCTCCCCGCCTCGCCATCCGATTCCTCATACGCGCGCTCGATGGTGAAGTGGTAGCCGAAATCCGGTATTCCGGAATTTTCATAGAATTCCGTAGTCTTTTTGACAAAATCCCGCATATCGGAGTATCTCTCGCGGCTGAGCGCGTCCGACAGATCGACGGGTACAGCCAGATTGAGCCCCTGCCCGTTATACAGCGAGCCGGTCGTGACGCCTATCACATCTCCGTAAACGTCGATAAGCGCGCCTCCGCTGCTCCCCGGTGACAGAGGCGCCGTTATCTGTATGTACCGCGTCCCGTCTATGTCGCGCGAGGCGTTTGAGATGATGCCGGGCGATATGGTATTTTGCAGTCCGAGCGGACTGCCTATGGCGTACACCTGCGCGCCGTTGCGCAGCGTCTCCGAGTCGCCTACATTCAGGTAATCGAAATCCTTGCCGTCGATCTGAAGCAGTGCCAGATCATTTTCCTCGTCGATGTCGTACACGCCGAGAACGCCGTATTCGAGTCCGTCCGCCGTCACGATCTTCGCGGAGCGGGCGCTTGATATGACGTGATAGTTAGTCACTGCCACACCGGAAGATGTTATAAAGAATCCGCTGCCCGTGCTCCTTAACTCGCCGTTCGCGGCGTATATCTCGATATAGAAAACGGCGGGACCGCATTTTTCGGCTATCTCCTCCGCCGTGAGCTGCCGTCTGGATGGCGCTTCCGCGACGCGGAGCGCGGGATCCGCCATGCGCGTTATGACGGCGGCCGACTCGGAGCGCTTAATCCTTGTGTTCGGCATAAAGGCGCCGTTTGAGTCGCCGGTCAGTACGCCCGCCCTGTAGAGCGTATATACGGACGGTCCGTAGGAGTAGGCGATGTCCACGTCGGGTACCGCGCCGGACGGCACGTCGTTGATAGCCGCCAGTGCCTCCGCCGGCAGCGCCCGCGCCAATATCGCCGCAAAGTCGCCGCGCAGCGCGGGAACCGTGTAATCTTTGTACTCCGATTCCAGGACGCCGTTTTTCAGGGCGTAATCCACATACGCCGAATACCAGGCGCCGTTCCCGGTCTCAAACGCCGCCTCGCCCGTATAGTATATGCTGTGCAGCGCCGCGGCGAGCTTTATGGTCTCGGCGAGCGTGATATCGCCCTCCGGGTCGAACAAGGACGCCGTCCTCCCGTTTATCAGCCCTAGCTCGCAGCCTAGCTTCACATTCGCCTCGTACCACGCTCCGGGCGCCACGTCGGAAAATTGTCCGGAGACATACTCGTTGACCCTCACGAAATTTGACAAGCCGCCGGCCGCCGCCGCAGGCGCGGCGAAGCACAGCAGGGCCGCGAGCAGAACATACGCCGCAGTCTTTCTCATCGCTTTCACCTCGCATATGTACAGTACAGTACCGTACGAATGTTTTCGTTTGCAGCGGTTTTCGCTCTCCCGTCCTTTTCGCCTACGGCGAAAAGAATTTTTGCGAGGAGTGCGTCCCGTGCGACGATGCAAAAATTGTAATATTTCGCATTTTCC
>JAITKI010000145.1 GCA_031278515.1 Oscillospiraceae bacterium
ATTTCGCATTTTCCGGGGATTTATTCCTCGGAAAATGTTCTTTGCGAGCCGCGCACGGCGAGATCCATGCTCCCGTGACTCGTTTGTGATGGCAAAGCCATCACAAACGAAAATATTCAAATACTTCTATCACGCGGCGCCGCGGCATAGGATGGTTCGGGTATAGTTCGGGAAAAATAAACCTGGAGGAAACGAGAATGTGCGGGATTGCGGGACAAATAGGGCCGGAAGGCTTTGACGCCGAGAGGTACAGGGACGTTTACGAGGATATGCAGTACGTTCTGAGAAGGCGCGGACCCGACCAGCGGGGCATGTATATCAAAGACCGCGCGGCGCTCGTCCACACGCGCCTTTGCGTGATCGACGCCGAAAACGGCGTGCAGCCTATGATGTTTGAGCGCGGCCAGCAAAAATTCGTGCTCATATATAACGGCGAGTTGTACAACACGGAGCAGCTCCGGGATGAGCTGGCGGCGCTGGGACATCGGTTCGAGACGCGCTCCGACACGGAGACGCTCGGGCGCGCGTACATGCAGTGGGGCGAGAACGCCGTGGAGCGTCTCAACGGGATATTCGCGTTTGCCGTCTGGGAGGAACACACGAAAAAGCTCTTTCTCGCGCGCGACAGGATCGGCGTCAAGCCCCTCTTCTACGCGCTGAAAGGCGACACGATAATCTTTGCGTCCGAAATAAAAGCGCTGCTGCGTCATCCCGCCATCCGCGCAATGGCGGACGAAACCTCGATAGCGGAGCTCATCTTCATAGGACCCGGACGCACGCCCGGGTCGGGCGTATTTCGCGGGATCGAAGAGCTGGAGGGCGGTATGCGCGCCGTGTTCACGGCCGACGGCCTGACTAAGAGCCGCTACTGGGAGCTCTGTGACCGGGAGGTCGGCGACACTTACGAACAGGCGGTCGAAAACGTGCGCGCGCTCGTGACGGACGCCGTCGTCCGACAGCTCGTGTCCGACGCGCCTGTCTGCACCTTCTTGTCCGGCGGCCTCGACTCCGGCATAATATCCGCTATAGCCGACAGACATATAAGCGGTTCCGGCGGGAGGCTGCTCACGTTTTCCGTCGGCTATAGGGATAACCGCAAATACTTCACGTCGGGAAAATTTCAGCCGAACAGCGACGACGACTATATCAAGTATATGAACGACGCTCTGGAGGCGGAGCATTTCGATGTGACGCTCGACGACGAACAGCTCGCCGACGCGCTCTATGATGCGGTGGACGCGCGCGATCTGCCCGGTATGGCGGACGTGGATTCTTCGCTGCTGCTGTTTTGCCGCGAGGTGAAGCGCAGCGCCACCGTGGCGCTCTCGGGCGAGTGCGCGGATGAAATTTTCGGAGGATACCCATGGTACACCGACAGGGAAATACGCGCGCGCGAGGGTTTTCCGTGGGCGCAGTCTAACGCGCTGCGTTATTCGTTCCTGCGGCCTGAATTCGCGCGGGCGCTCGATGTCCGGGAGTACACCGCGCGCAGGTACGGCGACACCGCCAAGGGCAGCAGTGTGCTGCCGTCGCGCGGCGCGGATGAGCGCCGTATGCGCGAGATGGTCAATTTGAATTTCAAATGGTTCATGCAGACACTCCTCACGCGAAAGGACGCAATGAGTATGTACTCCGGTTTGGAAGTGCGCGTTCCATTCTGCGACCACAGAATCGCCGAATACCTGTACGCGCTCCCGTGGGAGTACAAGAATCGCGGCGGCGTCGAGAAAGGTCTGCTGCGTGACGCCGTGTCCGACATGCTGCCGCGCGAGATACTCACGCGCAAAAAAAGCCCGTATCCGAAGACGCACAATCCGAAGTATCTGAACATAGTGTCCGCCCGGCTTCGCGCGGTACTGTCGGACGAGAGCGCGCCGCTGCTGACCGTCGTCAGGCGCGAGGCGCTGGAGACGCTGCTCGGCGGCGGCGACAGCACGCCCTGGTACGGGCAGCTCATGACGACGCCGCAGACCATCGCCTATTTTTTGCAGGTCAACTATTGGCTGACAAAGTACAGAGTCGATATAATTTGACGGTCTGCCCTTAAAACGCGCTTCACACGCGCGGCGCCGTCTCATCCGTCGCATCCGTCGCGTCCGGCGGCGCGGACGCGAGCAGTTCGGCGACTTCGCCGCGCAGGAACTCCTCTACCTGACGGTCGGCGCGCCCGATGAATTTGCGGGGGTCGAGTTCGGCCTCAATTTCGGTCTCGGTGAGTCCGATCATCGGGTCGGCGGCGAGGCGCGCCGTGAGGTCGTTCGGACAGCCGCGCTCCTTCACCGCCGCGCCGGCCGCCATTGAGTGTACGCGTATCGCCTCGTGCAGCGCCTGTCTGTCGCCACCGCGCCGCACGGCCCTCATCATGATGTTTTCCGTCGCCATAAACGGTAGTTCCTCACCGATTCGCCGCCGTATCACCTCGGGATATACCTTTATGCCGGAGGCTACGTTCAGGTACAGGTTCAGTATGGCGTCGACGGCCAAAAACGCCTCCGGTATCGCGATGCGCCTGTTGGCGGAGTCGTCGAGGGTGCGCTCCAGCCACTGGTTGTACGACGTCATGGCGCCGTTTTGAGCGTCGGCTATCACGTACCTCGCCAGTGAGCAGATCCGCTCGCAGCGCATGGGATTCCGCTTGTACGGCATGGCGGAAGAGCCGATCTGGCCCGTCTCAAACGGTTCCTCACACTCTTTGAGGTGGCACAGCAGCCGCATATCGGTCGCGAATTTGCCCGCGCTCTGCGCTATGCCGGACAGCGCGCCGAGTACCGCGGAGTCGATTTTGCGCGAGTACGTCTGTCCGGATACGGGTACGACGCCGTCAAAACCCATCTCGGCGGCGATAAGCTCCTCCATGCGCTTAATTTTCCCGTGGTCGCCGTCGAACAGTTCCATAAAGCTCGCCTGCGTGCCGGTGGCGCCTTTTGAGCCCAGCAGCCGCAGCGAGTCCGCGCGGACACGGAGTTCGCCGTGGTCCAGAAGCAAGTCGTATATCCACAGGCAGGCGCGTTTGCCCACCGTTGTGAGCTGCGCCGGCTGAAAGTGCGTGAAGCCGAGCGTAGGCAGCGCCTTATAAGTTTCGGCAAATTCGGCGAGACGCCTCACGACGCGCAGCAACTTCGCGCGCAGCAGTTCCAGGCCCTCGCGCATTATTATGATATCGGCATTGTCGCCGACGTAACAGCTCGTCGCGCCGAGATGTATTATGGGCATAGCCGCCGGACACGCCCTGCCGAACGCGTACACGTGCGCCATGACGTCGTGCCGCAGTTCCCGCTCCATCTTGGCCGCGTACTCGTAGTCGATGTCGTGTATGTGTTCTTCCATCCGGGCTATCTGGCTCTCCGTCACGCCGAGACCGAGTTCGCGCTGCGCCCGCGCGAGCGCCACCCAGAGACGCCGCCATGTCGAGAACTTTTTATCCGCCGAAAAAAGACGCAGCATCTCCCCGCTCGCGTAACGCGAGGCAAGTGGGCTCTCATATATGTCCGTGGGCATCAACCGCCCTCCCCTCCGAAAAGTATTTGTTCGCGGTCGTCTGCCGTCCGCTCCGAAAGCGCAAAGCGCCGCCTATTTCGAGGCCACAAACGCCTCCAAACGGTCCAGTCCCCGCGTTATTTTTTCCATCGATACGGCGTACGTCATGCGCACATAGCCCGGCGCGCCGAAACCGGCGCCCGACACCGTGGCGACAAGTCCGCTCTTCAGGAGCGACAGCGCGAAATCGTCGCCGCCGCTGATGAACCTGCCTCCGAGAGTCCGTCCGATCTGCTCCCCGATATCTATCATGATGTAGAACGCGCCGTCCGGCTCAATACAACTGATACCCTCTATCGAATTTATGCGCTCGACGGCGTAGTCGCGGCGTTTTTCGAATTCGGCGAGCATCGCGGCGCGGCTGTCCTGGCTGCCTGTCAGCGCCTCCAGCGCGGCAAACTGGGAGATCGTGGACGGGGAGGAAGTCGAATGACTCAAGTAGCTCCCCATGACACCGGCGATACCGCTGTTGGACGCGCTGTATCCTATGCGCCAGCCTGTCATGGCGTACGTCTTTGAGACGCCGTTTATCAAAATGGAGCGCTCTTTTATGTCCTCGCCGAGCGACGGCATACTGACAAATTTCTTGCCTCCGTATACCAGGTTACAGTATATCTCGTCGGACATGATGTAGATGTCGTGCCGCGCGCAGACGTCCGCGAGCGCCCGCAGCTCGCCGCCGCTGTACAGTATTCCCGTCGGGTTTGTGGGATTGTTGATGATAAACAGCTTCGTTCTGACAGTCACGGCGGCGTCAAGCTGCTCCGGCGTTATCTTGAAGCGCCCGCCGCGCGACGTATCGACGACGACCGGCGCGCCGCCCGCCATGCGGACGGCCTCCGTGTACGTGACCCAGTAGGGGGACGGTATTATGACCTCGTCTCCCGGATTGAGCAGGGCCATCAGCGCCGTGTATATGCTGAGCTTCGCTCCGCCTGCGACCACTATGCACCCCGGCTCGTATATGACGCCGCAGTCCTCGGCCAACCGGTTCGCGACGGCGCGGCGCAAGGCGACCGTTCCGGCGCTGGGGGTGTACTTTGTCTCGCCCGCGTTTATGGCTGCGACGGCGGCGTCCTTTATGTTGTCGGGCGTGTCGAAATCGGGTTCGCCCGCCCCGAAGCCGATGACGTCGCGCCCTTCGGATATCATCTGCTTGGCGAGACTGTCTACGGCAAGCGTCGTGGATGCGCGTACCGACAGCGCAATATTCGATAGACCTTTCACCGATGGACAGCCCCCTTAAACCTTCTCGTCAAAGTGCTTGTTTATTTGCTTTGTAAATTCGAGCGCGGCGTTGTAGCCCATAAACTTCTGGCGCTGATTCATGGCGGCGACCTCAAGTATCACGGCGAGATTGCGCCCCGGTCTCACAGGGATCGTCACTGTGGCGACGTCGATACCAAGCATATTCACGGTGTTCTCCACTATACCGAGTCTGTCGTACAGCTTTCCCTCCTGCCACGGCTCGAGATTCACAACGAGATGTATGTTCTGCCGCGTCTTGACTGCACCGACGCCGAATATCTGCCGCACGTCGATGACGCCTATTCCCCGCAGCTCGACGTAGTATCGTATCAGCTCAGGCGCGGTACCTTCCAGCACGTTGACGTCAACCGCCTTGATTTCAACGGCGTCGTCGGCGATGAGCCTGTGGCCGCGCTTGAGCAGTTCTATGGCTGCCTCGCTCTTGCCGACGCCGCTCTCTCCGAGGATGAGCAGACCTATGCCGTACACCTCGATAAGCACTCCGTGCCTCGTGATATGCGGCGCGAGCGCTTTCCTGATGAGCCGGAGCGCGGAGGACATGACGTCGGTCGTATTCTCCGTACTGTACAGCACGGAGACGTCGTACATCTTTGCGGCCTCCAGGAGTTCGGGCGATATGTCGGCGCCGTGGCAGACTATTATGACAGGTATGCTCTGCGCCATCAGTTTTCCGTATCGTTCCAGACGTTCCTCTCCGGAATATTTTTCCATGTACGCGACTTCCACCTTGCCTATGAGCTGGAGCCGCGTCGGATCGAAATAATCGAAAAACCCGGCGAGCTGCAGCCCCGGCCTGTCTACGTCTCCGGTGCTGATTCGCATTTTGTCGAAATTTTCCGAGGCGTAAATTATTTCGAGATGTAATTCCTCCGCAAGTACGCTCAACAGATAGCCGCTATCTTCATCCACTTTACAGCCGCCCTTTCGAATATACTCCGCGACAAAGCGCGTTCCACATTATACATCCGATCTCGCGCCGTGGCAACAGGACGGTTGTAAACGCGGGTCAAAACCTGTATACTTGCGTGAGCGCCGTATTTCGCGCGCGCGGCCATTGGGAGTCCCGCGGCGGATAAGTTCTTTTGACGGGGGAGTAGTAAAGACATTGCTGACAGGAATACTGAAACAACCGCGCGGGTTTTATCGCGGCGTGTTCTCGCTCATGGCGCCGCTGATACTGCAAAATATCATCTCACAGTCCGTCGCGCTGGCGGACGCTTTCATGGTGGGATTGACGGGCGAGGAGGGTCTGGCGGCCGTGACGCTGGCCAGCACGCCTTTTTTTGTGCTGATGGTACTGACGTTCGGTATCCAGAGCGGCGTTGGCATACTCATAGCCCAGTACTGGGGGCGGCAGAATCGGGGGGCGATAAGCCGCGTGATAGGCGTCGGGACGTACGTCGCGCTGGCCGCGTCCGCCGCCGTCGCCGCGCTGATGATTGCCGCGCCGGATAAAATACTCTCGATGATAACCGACGAGACGGGACTTATGGATACCGCAGTCAGGTACGCGCGGATTGTGGGCGTCTCCCAAGTGTTCGCGTCGGTCACGCAGATATACATAGCCGCCCAGCGCAGCTGTGAAAACCCGAAGCTCGGCGTCATTGTGCTGGGTTCGTCCTCGCTTATCAATGTCTTCGGAAACTGGTTGCTCATATTCGGCAGCGAGACGCTTGGAGTGGCGCCTATGGGCGTTGTGGGCGCGGCGGCGGCGACGCTGATCGCGAGGGTCGCGGAGTTTGCGATAACCGTCGCGTACGCCGCCGTAAACCGGCATCTGAGACTCGATTTGAAGCTGTTTTTCATGCCGGGCGCGCTCATAGTGCGAGATTTTGTGAAATACTCGCTGCCCGTCGTAATAAACGAGGCGTTGTGGGGCGTATCGCTCATGCTGTACCCTGTGATACTTGGACACATGCGCTCGGCCACGTCGCTGTTGGCGGCGTATAACATAGCGGGTAACATCGAAAAGCTCTTCACCGTCGCCGTGTTCGCAACAGGCAGCGCCGTGGCGGTAATAATAGGCAAAGAACTGGGCGCGGGGAATACAAAGGGGGTGTACTCAGCCGCTAAATCGCTGGCCGCGATGGGATTCCTGCTCGGACTCGGCGCCGGCGTTCTGTTGCTCATCGCCACGCTCACGGTCATGGAACCACTGGTGTATCCGCTGTTCGGCATGTCGCCGGAGGCCGCCGGCGCGGCAAAGGCGATGCTGCTGATCCTCGCGGCGGTCGTACCTCTGCGCAACTGCGGTTTTGCCGTGGGCATAGGCGTACTGCGCGGAGGCGGAGACGTCAGGGCGGTCATGCTTATAGATTGCCTGTCGCTGTACGTGCTTGCGCTGCCGACCGCCGCCGTGTCCGGGCTTGTATTCGGCGCGGGGATCGCCGTGGTCTATTCGAGCGTACTTCTCGAGGAACTCGTGAAAACGGGCGTGCTGCTCGCGAGACTGAAATCGCGAAAGTGGATAAAAAACGTGACGCGCGACGCGGTATAGCGGAAAAAATAAAGAATAATTTCGTTTGCAGCGGTTTTCGCTCTCCCGTCCTTTTCGGCGTAGTCGAAAAGAATTTTTGCACAGGAGTGCGTGAAGTCCTTCGACTTCGCGGGGACACCTATATAACGGAGCAAAAATTGTAATATTCCGCATTTTCCGGGGATTTATTCCTCGGAAAATGCTCTTTGCGAGCCGCGCGCGGCGAGAACCAATCTCCCGTGACTCGTTTGTGATGGCGAAGCCATCACAAACGAAATTATTTATGAATAATTTCGTTTGCAATCTTGCCGCGATTTATGATATACTGCGGACGCGCCGAGACCCGCGCCGGCCGCTCCGCGCGGCGGGCGATGTCCGCGGCCGCGGAGACCAAAAAGGAAGGGAGTTCATCTGTGAAGTGTCCGTTTTGCGGCGTGACGGAAAGCCGCGTAATCGACTCGCGCCCGGCGGACGAGGGCGCCGCCATACGGCGCCGCCGCGAGTGCGCGTCGTGCCAGAAGCGGTTTACCACATACGAGATTGTCGAGCAGGTTCCGCTTGTCGTCATAAAAAAGGACGGCAGCCGTCAGACGTTCGACAGGATGAAGCTGCTCGGCAGTATGCTGCGCGCTTGCGAGAAGCGCACGGTGCCGCTTGTGGAGTTGGAGTCAGCGTCCGCCGAGATCGAGCAGGAACTGCAAAATTCGCTCGAGCGCGAGATTCCCACCTCGCATGTCGGAGAGCTTGTCATGACGCGCCTTAAAAGTCTCGATGAGGTCGCGTATGTGCGCTTTGCCTCCGTGTACCGGCAGTTCAGGGATATCAACACGTTTATGGAGGAACTGCACAAGCTCGTCAACGCGTGAACACTGACGAATGTTTTCGTATGCGGCGGTTTTCGCTTTCCCATCCTTATAACGATGCAAAAATTGTAATATTCCGCATTTTCCGGGGATTTATTCCTCGGAAAATGCTCATTGCGAGCCGCACACGGCGAGAACCATGCCTCGTTACCCGTTTGTTACGGCCCCGGCCGTGACAAACGGAATGGTTCACTGACGGATGATTTCGTCCGCTAAAATATGCTTCCCGCTCTGACGCGCTCTATCGACGCCATGCTCTCTATGCGCGAGCGCGCGGCTTTCGCGGCGCCGACCGTCTCTCCGGGATTTCCGGCGTACGCCGCTTTCGCGAGATCGCCGAGCTTGTCGGACACGTCCTCTATCACGGAGTGGCGCAGCACGAGATGCGTATAGCCGCTCCGGCTTTCCCAGAGGCGCGTGGCGTCCTCGGCGGCCTGAGCGGCGCCGTCCAAATCGTGGGAGCGCGCGGCCCGCTCCGCGTCGTCTACTATGGCGGTTATACTCTCGCCCAGCGAATCGAGAACCCGTATATTGACGAGCGCGCCGAAAAACAGTGCCGCAAGCAGAATGGCCGCAAACAATTCTTTCTTCATTTTGGGGGAAACTCTTTCCGTTGAAAAAATTCATTCCCGACGCCGTCGGCCGAAAAAAGAAACACGTCGCGCGCGTCCTTAACGCCTCTGGCGGCAAGCCTTTTCCCGAGCCAGGAGCGGTCGCGTCCCAGCGTCTTGAGGTTTTTGTCAATGACGCGGCCGTCGCAGATAACAGGTACGGGAAAGCCGGGCGCGCTGACGTCGATTCCCATCTGGCGCGGCGTCAGGGGCAGTTCTTCAGGATACGGAAAAGCGCTGACCGTGCCGTCTGTCTCCAGAATGGCGTAGCGCACCGCTCCGATGTCCGTTATATCCTTTTTTCTCAGTCTCTCGGCAAGTTCATCCAGCGTGTACCGGCTTTTTCGCATCTCTCGCTGAATTATCCTGCCGTTTTTTATAATCATGCCCGGTTGTCCGCATATTAACGTGCGGAGCCGGGCGAATTTCAGTATCGCGCCGGAAATCAATATCTCACAGCACAGCAGCGTGAGCACGGGTACGAGACCGTAGATGAGGGGCGTCCCGAGATCCTGCAGCGGATGCGCCGCGAGGTCGGACATCAGTACGGCGACGACGAGTTCCGCCGGCGCGAGTTCCCCGAGCTGACGCTTCCCCATGACGCGCATGGATACCACGATTGCCAGGTATAATATGAGCGTGCGGATTATTACGATCGCCAAGCTGCGGAACCTCCTCATCAAAGCGTTATCGCCAGTATTCCCGCCAGACGGCGGATTTATGATATTTCAAATTTTGGCAGGCGGATGTGTTTATGTCTATAAGGGAAGAATGTGGTATCTTCGGAGTCTACGATGCGGACGGCGACTGCGCCAGGAGCGCGTATTACGGACTGTACGCGCTACAGCACAGAGGTCAGGAGGCGTGCGGTATCGCCGCCGTCAACAATTTGGAACTGTCCTGTCATAAGGACAACGGGCTTGTGGGCGAGGTGTTCTCCGAGCAGATATTGGATGAACTCGACGGCGTCATGGCGATAGGCCACACGCGTTATTCGACTACGGGCGGCTCGCAGCGTGAGAACGCGCAGCCGCTGACGCTCAAGTACGTGAAGGGATCGTTGGCCGTGGCGCACAACGGCAACCTTGTAAATATGGACGAGCTGAAAACCGAATACGAGTATAAGGGCGCCATATTCCACACGACGACGGACTCCGAGATCATCGCGTATATAATAGCGCAGGAGCGCCTGCGCTGCGGCAGCGTGGAGGAAGCCGTCAAGCGGTCGATGCGGCGTCTGCGCGGGGCGTACTCGCTCGTTGTGATGTCTTCGCGCAAGCTGCTGGCCGCGCGCGATCCGTGGGGTTTCCGCCCGCTGTGCATAGGACTGCGCGGTCAGGCGTATGTGTTTGCGTCCGAGTCGTGCGCTCTCGACAGCGTGGGGGCGACGTTTGTCCGCGACGTCGAACCGGGCGAGGTGGTGTGGGTATATAACGGTTCGCTGCGCAGCAACCGCGATAACTGCGGCGGCGTGTCCAGCCTGTGCATATTCGAGTACTTGTATTTCGCGCGACCGGACAGCGTCATAGACGGCCAGAGCGTCTACGGCTCAAGACTGCTCGCGGGCAAGTATCTCGCCAGGGAGTACCCGATAGACGCGGACGTGGTGGTGGGGGTGCCGGACTCCGGACTCGTTGCTGCGAAAGGCTACGCAATAGAGGCGGGCATACCGTATAACGACGGATTCATCAAGAACCGCTACGTCGCCAGGACTTTCATCAGGCCCGGACAGCAGAGTCGCGAGAAGGCTGTCAGGCTGAAGCTCAACCCGCTGCGCGCCACCGTGGAGGGGCGGCGGGTGGTGATGATCGACGACTCCATAGTTCGCGGCACAACGTCTAACCGCATAATACGGCTATTGCGCGACGCGGGAGCGCTGGAAGTGCATCTGTTGTCGTCCGCGCCGAAATTCGTCAGCCCGTGCTATTTCGGCACGGATATCCCCGATAAGGAAAATCTCATAGCGGTTCGTTACACGACGGAGGAGATGTGTGGTATTTTAGGCGCGGACAGCATAGGCTTTTTGAGTGTGGACAGCCTGAACAAAATAACGCCGGACTCGCCGCGCGGGTTCTGCGACGCGTGCTTTACGGAGCGATACCCGCTCCGGTAAAAGGCGATTGACGAATAAACTCGTCACGGCATCCTCGATTTTTGACGGAGGTGGTCATATATGTGCGGAATAGTCGGTTACGCAGGCAGGGAGGAATCGGTACCGATACTGCTGGACGGACTGTATAAGCTGGAATACAGGGGCTACGATTCGGCGGGCGTCGCCGTGTGCCGCGACGGGAAGCTGCGTTTGGCAAAGACTAAGGGCTATGTGCGCGAGCTGGACAGAATAGTGGACGGCGGCCGCCTGATGCCCGGCAGCGTCGGACTGGGACACACGCGCTGGGCGACGCACGGGCGCCCGACAGACTCGAACGCGCACCCGCATATCAGTCACGGCGGCAAGATAGCCGTGGTGCACAACGGGATCATTGAAAATTACGCCAAGCTGCGGGAATATCTGACCGGTAAGGGTTTTGAGTTCAACTCGGAGACGGACACGGAGGTGGCCGTCAACCTCATACAGCACTACTACAACAAGACGGGCGAGATATTGCGCGCCGTCGCCTCGGCGGCCCGGCGCATGGAGGGTTCCTACGCGCTCGGCATACTGTGCGAGGACTGCCCCGACATGCTCATAGCGACGCGCCGCGAGAGCCCGCTCGTGCTCGGCGCGGGAGACGGCGGAAATTACCTGGCGTCCGACGTTGCGGCGCTTATAAAATACACGCGCGACGTGTACAACCTGGAGGATGGCGAGATAGCCGTGCTGTCGGAGAGCGGCGTCAAGGTGTACAACGGCGACCTGGAAGAGACGGCGATAACCCTGGAGCGCGTGGATTGGAATATATCCGCCGCCGAAAAAGGCGGGTACGAACACTTCATGATAAAGGAGATAATGGAACAGCCCGAGGCGTTTCGTAAGACCGTATCGCCGCGCGTGGCGGAGGGGCGCGTCACGCTCGACGAACTCGGCGTGTCGGACGAGTATATAAGGAACGTCTCCAAAATATATATCGTCGGCTGCGGCACGGCGCACTACGTCGGCGTGGCCGCCAAATATAATTTCGAGAAATACGCCAAAATTCCGGCGGAGGCCATAGTCGCCTCCGAATTTAGATACTCAGGCCCCATAATCGACGAGCGCACGCTCGTCATTTGCGTAAGCCAGTCCGGCGCGACGGCGGACACCATCGCGGCCATGCGAGAGGCGAAGAGGCGCGGCGCGAGGGTGCTGTCGATTGTCAATGTGGTCGGGAGCGTCATAGCGCGCGAGTCCGACTGGGCGCTGTACACGTGGGCCGGCCCTGAGATATGCGTGGCCAGCACGAAAGCCTACAGCACGCAGCTGGCTGTTACGTATCTGCTGACGCTGTATTTCGCCGACAAGCGCGGGGCGATTTCCCCCGAGGAATATGAGTCGGTCGTCCGCGAAATATCGCTCCTGCCCGGGAAGCTGGCGCGCGTCCTGAAAGATAAAGAGACCGTTCAGTATCTCGCCTCGATTTATTTCAACAACGAGGATGTCTTTTTTATCGGACGCAATATCGACTATGCGCTGTCTCTTGAGGGGTCGCTCAAGCTCAAAGAGATATCTTACATACACTCCGACGCTTACGCGGCCGGCGAGCTCAAGCACGGCGCCATAGCGCTCGTGTCGGACGGTACGCTCGTCGTGACGGTCGCGACGTACGGCGCGCTGCTTGAGAAGATAGTCAGCAACGCCGAGGAGGTGCGCTCACGCGGCGCGCGCGTCCTGTCGGTCACGACGCAGAGCGGCGCGGGGCGCGTCGAACACGTATCCGACAGCGTGATAACCGTGCCGGATACCCACGATATGCTCTTGCCCTCGCTCGGCGTGCTGCCGCTCCAGATGTTCGCGTACTACATGGCGCTCATGCGCGGCTGCCCGATCGACAAGCCGCGCAATCTGGCAAAGTCCGTAACGGTGGAGTGAGCGGTTCGAAAGTCAAAAGCGAGCCGGACGCGTTGAAAAATCAGGTCGGACGGGATTTTTACTTGAAAATCTAAAAAAATTTACCGTGAAAGTTGAAAAAGCAAAAAAAAAGCAAAAAAAAGGGTTGACAAGCGTGAAATAGTGGTGTATAGTAGTTTCGAACGATGGCGTTCGTTGAATTCATCTGGAAGTACCGTCACGGTTGAGGCGGCGTCCATGTGAATTTAATGGACGCCATCGGTGTTTAGAATCAAAGGGAGGGAATTTACGTATGAGCGATATACCCGCGCTGTTCGGAAGCCTGGTGTTCAATGACGCCGTCATGCAGGCACGGCTCCCGAAGGACGTCTACAAAGCGCTGAAAAAAACCATCGCGCAAGGGACGCATTTCGAGCTCGACGTTGCCAATGTGGTGGCGAACGCGATGAAGGACTGGGCGGTGGAAAAGGGCGCCACGCATTTCACGCACTGGTTCCAGCCGATGACGGGCATAACGGCGGAAAAGCACGACAGCTTCATATCCCCGGTGGACGGCGGCAAAATCATCATGGAATTCTCCGGCAAGGAACTTGTGCGCGGGGAACCCGACGCGTCGAGTTTCCCGTCAGGCGGGCTGCGCGCGACATTTGAGGCGCGCGGTTACACCGCTTGGGATCCGACGAGTTACGCGTTCATAAAGGACGGAACGCTCTGCGTCCCGACGGCGTTCTGCTCCTACTCCGGAGAGGCGCTCGACAAGAAAACGCCGCTGCTGCGCTCCATGCAGGCTATCGACAAGCAGGCGATACGCATACTGCGGCTGTTCGGCAACAGCGACGCGAAGCGCGTGACGACGACAGTAGGCCCGGAGCAGGAGTATTTCCTGGTTTCCAAGGAAGCGTACTTAAAGCGCCCCGATCTCGTGTACACGGGCAGAACGCTGTTCGGCGCCCGTCCGCCCAAGGGTCAGGAACTTGAGGATCACTACTTCGGCGCGCTGAAACCGCGCGTGTCCGCGTTTATGAAAGAGCTTGACGAAGAGCTCTGGAAGCTCGGCATCCTCGCCAAGACGAAGCATAACGAGGTCGCCCCCGCCCAGCACGAGCTCGCGCCCATATTCTCCACGACGAATATAGCGACGGATCACAACCAACTGATGATGGAGCTCATGCGCAAGGTCGCCGACAGGCACGGACTCGTGTGTCTGCTGCACGAAAAGCCCTTCGCGGGGATAAACGGCTCCGGCAAGCACAACAACTGGTCAATCTCCACAGACACGGGCGTAAACCTCTTGGAACCGGGAGAGACGCCGTTTGAGAACGCGCAGTTCCTGCTGTTCCTCGTCGCCGTTATAAAGGCGGTGGACGACTATCAGGACTTGCTCCGCATCTCAGTCGCGTCCGCCGGCA
>JAITKI010000101.1 GCA_031278515.1 Oscillospiraceae bacterium
GGAAAATGCGGAATATTACAATTTTTGCATCGTCGCACGGGACGCACTCCTCGCAAAAATTCTTTTCGCCGTAGGCGAAAAGGACGGGAGAGCGAAAACCGCTGCAAACGAAAACATTCGACGCCGTCCGCTGTTGCGCATCCGGCCGCGATGTTATATAATGCTCTCACAGGCTCCGCCGATGCGTTGGCTTTGCGTTTTTGCGAAGCCTCCCGGGGCGCGGCGGCGTTGCGACGCGACGCCCCGAGAAAATGTCCGGCGGCGCGCCGCGTGTGACGTTTTCAGAGATGGTTCGGGCGCCGATCGCCCGTTTTATCGCGCCGTATGACAGGCCGGGCCGGGGGGATGGATATGCGTGAACTGGCGCTGCTGTTCTTTGTATTCGCGCGCGTCAGCGCCTCGACGTTCGGCGGCGGTTACGCCATCATGCCGGCGCTCGACCGCGAGATCGTGAAAAAGCGCGGCTGGGCGACGCGTGAAGAACTTCTCAACTACTACGCCATAGGCCAGTGCACGCCCGGCGTGATAGCCGTCAACACGGCCACGTTCATCGGGTACAAGCGGGCCGGCGCGGCGGGCGGAATCGTCGCGACGCTTGGTCTCGCGTTTCCGCCGACGGTCATAATATGCGTGATCGCCGCCGTGCTGTCGAACTTCGCGTCGCTGCCCGCCGTGCGCCACGCGTTTGCCGGTATACGCGTGTGCGTGTGCGTGCTGATAGGCAACACCCTGGCGGGTATGTGGAAAAACTCCGTACCCGACACGCCGGCAAAGGCGATATTCGCCACCGTGTTTACACTGTCGGCGTTTTTCTCATTTCCGGCCGCGGCGCTCGTGGCGGCGGCCGGCGCCACGGGAATTGCGGTGTCTGCGGCGCGGGAGAGGCGGACGAAATGATATGGATACGCCTGTTCGCGGAGTTTTTTATCACAGGGCTTTTCGCCGTGGGCGGCGGCGCCGCCACGATACCCCTCCTACGCGATATGTCGATAAGAACGGGCTGGTTCACGCTGAGCGAGCTGGCCGACATGGCGGCGGTGGCGGAATCCACGCCGGGACCAATCGGCGTGAACATGGCGTCTTACGCGGGCTACAGAACAGCCGGCGTATTCGGCGCCGTCACGGCGACGTTGGGAATCGTGTCGCCGTCTGTGATTGTCATACTCGTCGTCGCGCGACTGCTCGACAAGTATCGCGAAAACCGCGTGACGCAGTCGATATTTCGCGGTCTGAGACCGGCGTCCGCCGCGCTCATAGCGTCCGCTTGCTTCTCGCTTATCGCGACGACGCTCGATATGGGACACTCCGGAGGGACGCTCCTGAGTTACGGCAATATCGCATCGGTATGTCTTGCCGCCGCGTTAATCGCGGCGACGCGCCGGATAAAGGCGCATCCCGTTTTGTTCATCGCCGCCTCGGCGCTCGCCGGAATAATACTGGGGATGTGAGCCGATAAGTTTGAAGCAAGCTGAGCCTTGCTCTTGGTTTGAGCGCGCTTCGCCCGCCGAGACGGGCAAAGCGCAGAACGGGCGCGCCGCGACCACGCCCGAAGCGGAACGAAAGGCGTTGTCATGTCTGTGGAATATGCTATTGACGGCACAGTGAGGATAGAGGAGACCGCCCGGTACGACGTCGTCATAGTGGGCGCGGGACTCGCGGGGCTGTACACCGCACTCAACATCGACGAGGGACTCTCGTGTTGCATTCTCGCCAAGGAGGGTCTCGATATCTCAAACTCCTGGCTGGCGCAGGGGGGCATAGCGGCGGCTGTCTCGAATGACGACGCGCCCGTATTCCATCTTGAGGACACGCTCATAGCCGGAGCGGGGCTGTGCGACGAGGAAGCCGCGCGCGTACTCGTGGACGAGGGGCCGCGCGATATCGCGGCGCTCTTATCCCGGGGCGTACCGTTTGATCTCGACGAATTCGGCGATCTGGAGATCACGCGCGAGGGCGGCCACAGGCGCAACCGCATCCTGCACGCCGGCGGAGACGCCACGGGCCGCGAGACGGTGAAGGCGCTCGCGCCGCTCGTCGCGCGCCGCCCGAACGTCACTTTCAACGAGCGCGCCTGTTTTTTCGACATCATTCCGGACGAAAACGGCGCCGTAGCGGGACTCGTCGCGCGCAAGGACGACAAATATTTTCAGCTCATCTCCACGCGCAGCGTCGTGCTCGCGACAGGCGGCATAGGTCAGGTCTACGGCGCCAGCACAAATCCGTCGGTCGCGACGGGCGATGGGTTGGCGGCGGCGATACGCGCCGGGGCCGGGCTGCGCAATATCGAGTTCATCCAGTTCCACCCCACCGGCCTGTGGAATCCACAGCCGGAGAAGCGCGAATTTCTCATATCCGAGGCGGTTCGCGGCGAGGGCGGTCTGCTGAAGAACGGCGAGGGCGTCCGGTTCATGGATGGCGAGCACGAGTTGGGCGAACTCGCGCCGAGGGACATCGTGGCGCGGGCGATAGTGAGGGAGATGCTGAGGACCGGCGAGGATCACGTCTTTGTCGATATAACGTCTAAATCCGAGGAGTTTTTGAAGCGCAGATTCCCGACGATATACAGCGAGTGCCTGAGCAGGGGGATAAACATCGCGCGCGACTACATCCCCGTGACGCCCGTACAGCACTACCTCATGGGCGGCGTCGAGACCGACTTGAACGCCCGCTCCACTATTCCGGGGCTGTACGCATGCGGTGAGACGGCGTACACGGGCGTACACGGCGCCAACCGCCTCGCGTCAAATTCGATGCTCGAATGTCTCGTTTTCGGCCGCAGGGCCGCCGAAGACATAGGCGGCCGCGCGTCTCCGGGAGCGGCGCTTCCCGGCGCGAAAATACCGGACATACCCGTCAGGCGCAGGCCGGACGGCGGCTTCGACTTCGACGCGCTGAGAGCGCGGATACAGAGCGTCATGAGCGAGCATGGTTTCGTCATACGCACGCGCGACGGTCTCAGGCTCGCGCTCAATGAGACGGACGCGATACTTCGTTCGCTGCGCGAGATATACGACGACTCGAATGAATATCTTGAGACGCGCAACATCGCGACGGTGGCCAAAGCTATCGTCGAAGCCGCCCTGGCGCGCCCTGTGAGCATCGGGTCGCACTATATCGTATAAGTTCCCCGCACGGACAGGCCGGGCTGCCCCGCTTATACCTCCGGCGCCTTATCCGTTCGCCCGTTCTCCGTATCCGGATTGCCGGCGGACCCGTCCGCGAGCAGGATTTTGCCGCCCACCGCGAGACCGCGCGCAATCGCCGCGCGCTGCTGTTCGCCCCCGCTCATCATTTTCGGGAATTTCCGGTGTGATATCTCCTGAATCCCGACCCTCTCCAAAACCGCCGCATACGAAAACATTCCACGCTTTCCATACACCGTTTTAGTCATGTCGCCGTCCCGGCGGCGGATTTTATTCAGCGGGGCCCGTAAGCAATTGGGTAACATACGACACGTCGTATATGTCAATATCCTCGCTGTCGTTGAAGTCAAATGCCTTGACATCGCCCCAACCGTCGTCGGAACTCGCGAGACCAAAGGCGTCTATAAGATCGGACAGGTCGATGAGCGTGAGCGCGCCGTCGCCGTCCACGTCTCCGGGAATACCCGCCGCGACGGCGATATCCGCGCGGGCTGACGCCGTCTCCACCGCTTTTGACCCGTCGTCTCCCAGCACGACGTATTCCGCCAGTACCGACACCTCCGCGGCGCCGTCCGCGGCGGTCTCGCTGACCGTGAAACGGGCGCGCCCGAGCTCTGACAGCGAGTACGCCCCGTCCAGTTGCGCCAATACTCGCTCCGCGCGGTCACTTCCCGCGTTTTCACCGCCGTCGGAGATGGCCGTCAGGCCGGCGGCCGGCGTGAATCCGGCAAGCGCGAGTATGTCCGGATCGTAGATAAATTTGAGTGAAATGACATTCCCGATCACAGCCTTATTAAACGCAATATCCAATGAGAAGTCCGCGCCGGGACGCGCGGCCGCGCTTTCCGCAGTGAGCGCCAAAATCCCGCACGACGCGGCCTCGGATTCCCCCGGAGCGCCGCCATCCTGCTCGGGATCGGTCTCGTTTTCCAGTGCGGCGGTAAGCTCATAGTCCGCCGCCTCCGCAGCTCTTGCCGCCGTCAGCCCCGCGCCCGCCGAGATTGCGAGCGCGGCGGACAGCCCGAGGACCGCGAGTTTTCCGCTCACGCGGGATATGACCGGCGCAAACTTTCCCTTAACCATTGAACCTCAACTCCATAACTTTACAGTTTGCCTGACTTGATGTCCCCATGCCTGAGGGCCGGGGGTCTCAGGGCGCTCCTTACAGAGACGCGCGCGCGTTCCCGCGTCCGTCGTTTCCATCCGCTTCGCGCCCGCGCGCGAAGAATACGGCGATAAGCGTCGTAACCGGTATGGATGCGACGACGGCCGTCGTGCTTGAAAGTCCGCGCAGCACTTCCACGACGAGCAGCTGCATATTTATAAGCCGCAGATACGGTATTCCGTACATGTAGAGAGTAACTATAGTGTTCACGCTGCTGCCCGCAAACGCGAGGATGAGCGTATCGGTCATAGTCCCCATTATGTCGCGCCCGATGTTCATTCCGGAACGCATCAGACGCGCGCGCTCAATTTGGGGGTTAAGCGCGCGCATTTCAAAAACGGCGGAGGATATCGACATGGACGTGTCGGTTATCGCCCCGAGCGACGAGAAGAGTATACCCGCGAAAAGCAGATGCCGAAAGCTGAGATTCGTGCCCTGCGCGATGAAAAGCAGCGATTCCGCCTCCGGCGTATTCATGGTCGTGATGTTCGCCAGCGCCCCGAACAGCGCGGAGATAAGCCCCGCCAGGAGCGTGCATACGGCGCAGCTTATTACGGCGGTGACGGTCTTCGCGCTCCATCCGTGCGGCAGCCACAGCGTGACGACGGTGGACGCAGCTACGACGGGCAGCGCCGCCGCGATCGGATTGACGCCGCTGATTATGAGCGGTATGAACAGGAATACAATGCACATAAGCGTGAATACGAGCGCCGCGAGCGACTTTATCCCCTTTTTTCCGCCGAGCAGCGCGACGCCGGCGGCGAAAAGCGCGGCGAGCGCGAACGTCACGGGGCGGCGGTCGTAGTCCGTCACGACGCAGGTGATAAAGTCGTCATAGCTTGATATGATAAAAGCCGTCCCGATTTGGGCCGGATTATTTATGATGCGCTCGACAAGGTTATACGTCCTGATTATCTCGCCTCTGTGCTTGCCGGAGGTGATCTCCAGTACGAGATCCTGCCGCCCGATTCTTATACCGTCATATGCGGGATCCGGAGCTATCGTATCGCTCTCAATGGCGATCACGCGCGCGCGGGCGTACTCAACGCCTAGCGCGTAGTCGGCCGGCCTTTGATACTCAAGCATCATGTTCAGCGCCGCAATCCCCGCGAGAAACAGCGCGAGCGCCGCGATGGTTATCTTTGACGGGAGGTCATCTCTGTTTTTCACTGTGCAAACACACCCCGCGCGCCCGGCAAACGGCGCGACGCATACGCGCCGCGCCGTCCGTCAGACGAATAAATTCCGGTATAGTCGATTGTACGCCGCGCTCTGTCTTTACGCCGCCGCGCGGCGCGAGGGCGGAGGTTATTTCAGGAACTCAACCGCCACGGCCGCTATGTCCTGTATGTCTATCGCGCCGTTGTCATTGAAGTCATACAGATAGTACGAGTTTGCATTCCACTCCGAATCTTCAGACGTGAAGCCGAAAGCGTCTATGACATCGGAGATATCGACCAGCGACACAACGCCGTCGTTATTCACATCGCCCAGCACATTATCGGCGGTGTCTACACCCGTCGTCGCGTACGTGCTCTTGACGCGCTTGCCGTCGTCGTCGCGCACGACGAAATTGAGTTCGAGCCGTATCGGACTCGTGCCGTCGGTGAGATTTGCGTCGGTATTCGCCCTGAACTGAATGTCGCCATAGGCCGTCGTATCATAGCCCGGAGTCATTACGATGAGCTTGACGCCTTCGTCGGTATCCTCTTTCGCTATGAGAGAACTGCCGTCGGCCGGAGTAAACCCGCGGTACTCAAACTTTGTCTTGTCAAAGCTGATGTCCATCTCCGCCACGTTGCTTTCAACCGGAGCGTCGAAGCCCGCGCTCACGTTGAAAAGCGCGTTTCTGCGCACCGACGCCGCGTCTGTCTGCAAGGTGAGTCTCGGCTGCGGCGTCCGCGTGATTGTGAGCTGATCGTACAGGTACTTATCCGTTGTTATCTTGTTTTGGGTCGTGTCGTACTTGAACATATATGTGCTGATATTGACGGCCAGATCCGTGACTTCCATCTCCACTATGACCTGCTCCTGTTTCACATCGCTGCCGCCGCCCACAATCCCGCCGGGGGTGTGTTCGTTGTCGGCCGCGTTCGCGGAGTCCAGATCAAGAAATTCGTAGCCGGCCATGAGCGGATCGCCCGATGCCACCGTGTAGGTTTTCCGGCTGTACCATTTCAGTCCCCCGGCGTGTCCGCCGATCATGTAGAGCGGGGCGTTTTCGGGATCGGGGGCAGTCTCTCCGACGCCGTATTTCTCGTCGTAAGCCCTCTGTCCCTCGGCGTCCACAAAGCCCCTGGAGTACACGTGGTCGTGTCCCTGTAAGACAAAATCGATGTCGAGTTCGCCGAAGATCGGAATCCAGTATTTGCGCGCGTCAACAACATCCGAGTCCGTTATATGACTCGCGCCGGTGATGAGCGACTTGTGAAAACCGACGAGCGTCCACTGTCCGCGCGATTTCGCGTCGGCCACGGCGTCTCGCAGGAACTGCTCCTGGTTGCTTCTCGCCGTCGCGTCGGAGCGCGCGGATTCGAGATTCAGTATGATAAACGTCGCCGGGCCGTAGTCGAACGAGTACACGATGTTGCCCATCTGCGCGGGCGCGTTGATGTGGCGGTACATGACGTTGTTATCGTGA
The DNA here is from genome assembly GCA_031278515.1 of Oscillospiraceae bacterium. Taxonomy (GTDB): domain Bacteria; phylum Bacillota; class Clostridia; order Oscillospirales; family Oscillospiraceae; genus JAISBX01. The sequence continues at coordinate 6,950 of JAITKI010000101.1, forward strand.
TTTCCCTGCGTCACGACGAGCGTATTGCTGCCGAACATATCCTGCCCGCCGTCGGGGTACAGTCCGCTGTTGTTGAACAGATACTCCCACTGGATCTCGCTGGCTGCCGTGTCTGTGACGTCGCCCGCTATATACACAAAATCGAGATCGGGGATATTGTTCACTTCGTTGAGCGTCGCGCCGAGTGCCCTCGCGTTTTCAGCGTTTGAGACCTGCGTGTCGGCCAGATACGCGAACTTGAAACTCTCGCGGCTTCCGAACGGAAGCGCCGTCTTAAATTTGCCGCTGTAGGTGTTCTCGCCGTAGCCCACCGTGTATTCATAAACGGTATCCGGTTCGAGGTCGCAGACTCCGATGGCGTGGAAATACTTGCCGTCCTGCCCCACGCCGGCCGTGCCTGTGAGCGTCGTCTTCTCGTCGTTGCCCTGCTTATTGATGACGACCTGCGTCGTGGACTCCACCACCGTTGTGTAGGTGAAGTTAATCTGTGTCGACGGGTCGTCGCCGATGTGGGCGTTGACCTGCTTCGGCACACGGCTCGGATTTGCCGAACCGTCGTCGGCCTCCACCGTAACGGGTGTCTGCCCCGGACGGAGTGTCGGCGCGGCGGACGCCGGCAATGTGACCAAGGAAATCACAATGGCGGAAAGGGCCAGCGCCGCACCCAGACACCTGCGAATTCTTGCGCGTTTAAACATTCAGACATTCCTCCGAAAAAATATATTTTGCAAACGCCGCTGCAGTCGGCGGTTACAACAAAAAGGATTGGCCGCGCGTCACGCGCCGGCAGTCTCTTGTGTGTCCGCCACAGCGGCGGACGCGGCGGCGGACCAACCGCTCACGTTCTGCGTGTATCCGAGGTCGGAACTCACCCTGTTAACGGACGACACGGTTATACCGTCAAGCTCCGCGTCCCGCAGCGCCGTCAACTCGACGCTGCATACGGCGCTTCCGTCAAACGCGGCGCCCGGCTTATCGCCTATCATCGTGGCGCCTACGAGCAGATAATCGTCAAATTCGCGGCTGAATATGCTGTCGATTCCGGGGACGAGCGAACGCAGCCCGCCGTCAAAGCGGAACGCGCCGCTGTCATAATTGAGCGCAAACTGATACCCGTATACGTCGCCGGCGCTGTCCGAGGACACCGTGACGGTAATCTTATCGCCCGCGCTCACCGTGTCGGGCGCCGCGCCGCTCTCATCGCCGTTTTCCGCGCCGCTCTCCGCTTCAAGCGCGGGTTCCGATTCCGTCTCATCTCCGCGGTACTCGCCGAGCGGCGTGTCGGGCTCGACAATTTCCCGCCCGTCGGATTCTCCGGACGACCCTTGCGGCAAACCGGACGCCGGCCGCGCCGGCGGGGAGACTGACGCGTCGCCCTCTCTCGCGTCCGTCTCGAGTTTCTCGCGCTCCGACTGATCGATGTACCCGTCAAGTCTTTTCCTTAATTCGTCCAGGCTTTCTTTGAAATCATCCGCGTACTGCCCGTCGCCGCTTCCGCCGGTCTCCGCTTCCGCAATGCGCGCCTCAATATCGGCAAGCTCCTCGCGCAGGGACTCCGCTCTGAGCCCCGCTCTGAGCGACGCTCTGTACGACAACAGCGAAATCACGACGCACGCCGCCGCCACCGCCGCGCCCGACGCCGTTCTCATTCTCGCGAGCTTTGATTTTCTGTCCAAGTGTTTCACCGTACCCTTCGTCCATTCAAATTAACGTGTATGGACATAATAATAACGCGCATTTGTAAAACCCAAATGCGCGTAAAGGTAAAATATACGTAAAATCCGCATTACCAAACCCCGCGCGAATATTTTCGTATGCGGCGGTTTTCGCTCTCCCGTCCTTTTCGGCGTAGGCGAAAAGAATTTTTGCACAGGAGTGCGTGAAGTCCTTCGACTTCGCGGGGACCCCTATATAACGATGCAAAAATTGTTATATTCCGCATTTTCCGGGGATTTATTCCTCGGAAAATGCTCTTTGCGAGCCGCGCGC
>JAITKI010000110.1 GCA_031278515.1 Oscillospiraceae bacterium
CAGGCGACGCGGCGCTTCTTATTGTTTGGGCGTGCGAATTTGATGTGGCGCGCTCAGCCGGGAACACGCACGGACCAATGGTATGGGCGTGTTTCATACCGGCCCCTGCAGGCGCTCCCAAAACGTGGCGGAAAATGAGGTAATCATTGATAACCCATCGAGACAATAAAACGCCCGCCCCACGGGGCGGACGTTTTATTGTCTCAGGAGAGGACCGCAGTTACCGCTCCTCCCGCGCGTCCGAGTAGAAATCGTCGTGGAAATTGCCGAAGCCGCCCCAGTTGTGGTGCTCGGTGATCGTCAGCGAAGCGCATTCCGGCGCGATGCCGAGGACTCGTGAAAAAACGCCGAACACCTCTTCTGTCAGCTTGCATTTGACCTGATACGTGTAACTTCCACAGTAATGTATGTCGGCAAATGCGAAGTTCTCCTGCCTCTTTCCCCCCATATATACAGTCTTTCCGTCTTCCAAATCGCAGATCAGCATAAATCGCTTCTTATCGGGAATCGCCTCAAGCGCGATGCCGAGATCGTTTATGAGCTCGTCCGCTTTTTCCTCCGAGAGCTTTGCTGAAATACTGACTCTGAAATATGGCATGTCCCGCCCCTCCGTTCTTAAAATCGCCTACGCGAAATCAATAAGCTCGTACTCGGTTCCGCTCGTCCACTGTTTACCGTAATATGAGAGACCTGTGACGTAGTCTATATAGCCGAGAATATCCTCGTAGTTCGACGGATCCATTATCACAGCTTTCAGCTGGAGACCGGCGCACGCCTCGCCCGGTTTTACAAAATCCGGCCAGAGCTCCGGTCCTTCGACCGCGCCGCTCACGCGCGCGTACAGTCCGAAGAACAGATACTTCGCCATGACGGCCATATCCCAATAGAGGCAGAAGCGCCACGCGCTTGCGGCACCCTCCTCCAGCAACGGGATGTACAAGTCGCCGTTACAACACGCTACGACAGTATTCCCGTCAATTCCGTATTCCTCCACGGCGCGGACACACCCCACGCTCAAGTAGTCAAACGGGCCGAGAACGATCCAGTACTTCACGTCCGGATTTGCCGCGAGACGCCGGGAAACCATGTTGTAGGACAATTCGTTGTCAAAAGCGCCCGTACTCTCCGCGATTGTGTCCGCGAGCTCAATCTTTGCGCCCGGGACGATTTCCTTAGCCCGCGCTTCCATTGCCACGGAGCGCGCGTGTAGTTCCTCCGCACCCGAGAGGTCGAGGATCAGCACCATCGCTTCGGCTTCATTGAAGCCATTGAGGTTTTTTGCCGCCCAGGAGACCGCCTCGTCCGCCAGTTGTGTTCCGACGACAGTATTGTTCACCTCTACATACGGCGCGACGACAAGATCGTTATCGTCGCGCGGGATGCCCGAAACCGCGCTCCAAATAACGTCGTTTTCATCGCATATCTCGGAGACACGACCGCTTGTACTGGGCATTACGTTGATAAAAAAGCCGTCGTACCCCTTGACGATGTAGTTCTCCACGTTGCGTATGAGTTTGTCCGCGTCGCTGTCCGACTGCACCGCCTCGCACGTGCTTCCGACCTGTTTCGCATAGAACTCGAATCCTTCTTCGACATACGCGACCGTCTGATCCCACTGGTTGGACACAAATACGAACTTATACGGCGCGCCGCGTTCCGGGAAGCTGTCCGCGCTGAGCGCGAAACCGGAGGCTGCGGAATAGTCAGTCCCGGGCGCTTCATCCGAAACGGACGGCTCTTCCGCGCTCTCCGGCGGGGAGGATCCGGTTGGCGGAGAGCCGGTCGATTCCGCCGGATCTCCCGTTTTGCCGCAAGCTGCGACTGCAAACATCATTTCGACCGCGAGGAGTACAGCAATAAATCTTTTCATGTTTATAACCATGCCTTTCATTCGTTTACTTCGTTTACCTTCCGATTCAGCCTGTTCTGAAGCGACCTCTGGTTAATGTAATCTACGATTATCGCCGTGATGAGCAAAAGTCCGTTGGCGATGATCTGCCAGTACGCGTCCATACCGAGCATATCCAGTCCGTTCTTGAACGCGTTGAGCAGCAACAGTCCGATAAACGCGCCCTTCATGGCGCCGACGCCGCCCATGAACGCGACGCCACCGAGCAGAGCTGCGGTGATCGCGCTCATCGTAGATGTTGTCTGCAGGTTTGTCGGCGTGATTTCGTGCATACGCGAGGCGAGAATGACGCCCGCAAGACTTGACAGCACGGAGCAGTTTACCATCATAATCGCGCCGACTTTTTCGTGGTTAATCCCCGCAAGCCGCGCGGCGAAGCGGTTCCCGCCGCAGATGTACACGCGTCTGCCAAATCTGGTGTATTTCAGGAACAGTCCGTACAGAGCGCACAAAAGCGCGACATAAATAAATACCACGGGAATATCAAATATCTTCCCCGCGCCGAGCTTCCAGAACGACTCATTTTCTATATGCACGGCGGCGTTATGCGTTACCTGATTGGCCAGTCCCTGCCACACGAAAGAAATTCCCAGCGTTCCGATGAACGGCATTATTCCGAGCTTGTACGCCATCAGGACGTTAAGGAATCCGCACGCCGCGCCGACGGCGACTGTCGCGAGTACCGCCACCCCCCACGGAACGCCGGCGTTCATGAGACGCGCTCCGATGATCGTCGCAAAGCACCCGACTGCGCCGGCAGACAGATCCATATTCCCGGAAATCAGAAGCGCCGCGATACCGACCATCATCACGCCCGAGACGGAAACGGAGAACATAATGTTTTTTATGTTATTGAACGACAGATACAGCGGGTTTACCAACGCAAAGACCGCGAGAACGGCGATCAGCACAAGCACAAGCCAGAAATCCCGCGACCCGGCGGCGCTCCGGAGGGCGCTTTTCAAATTCATCACCACATCATCCCTCCTGTTCACTGGGCGGGGACGCCGCGACGAGCGACTGTTTCAGTACCTGACGTACACGACGCCTCGCGTTGACGGCGTCGAGGCTGAGTCCCCCGACGAGCAGGAGTCCGTTAAAGATAGTTCTGTAGTTGTAGTCGATACCCATCGTGGTAACGCCGTTGTAGAATACGGAGAGGACGAGCATCCCGAGAAAGCATCCACCCATGCCGCCCGCGCCGCCCATGAACGACACGCCGCCGAGTATAGACGCCGTTAGTCCCGTGAACTGATAACTTGTAATGGAGTTCGCGTACGCGGTTTTCACCTGCGAGACGTACACGCAGCCGCTGATCGCCGCGAGAAACCCGCTGTTCATGAACAGTATGTACGACAGCCGCGTCGGATACAAACCGCTGAGATAAGCCGCGTTCCTGTTCCCGCCGCACAGGTAGATCGAGCGGCCAAAGCGCGTCCTGGCGAGGATGACGCCGTAAACGACGATGAACGCAAGAGAGATGATTACAGTTACAGGCAGCAGTCCGTCGAGCAGCTTCGTGTCGCCGAGCCAGTTCAGCAAGGCGACGCCCTTCACCTTCAGTCCCTGTCCGCCGATAAGCATAAAGCCCGTGCCGCCGAGTACGGACGAGGTACACAGTGTTGCGATGAACGACTGGAAATGCAGCGCGTTAACCAAAAACGCGTTGACAAGACCGCAGGCCGCACCGGTCAGCAAGGCGAGAACATAGCAAAACCAAGACGGCAGTTCCGACTCCGTCAACCCTAACGCGAGGATGCATCCCGCGAAAGAACCAATGGCGCCGGCCGAGAGATCGATATCGCCCGAAAGCATCAAAATGGCGGCGCCTACCCCGAGAAAGCTCATGATCACCATTTCCTTGAAGATGTTGCGAATGTTCAGCGGGGCGACCATCGCTCCGTCCGTCAGCGCCGTGAACAGTGCCATCAGCACGACGACGATCAGCAGAAGCGAAAAGGTTTTGGACGTAAAGAACTCGCGCACCGTTTTCCCGCCCTTCATCACATCACCCCCGCGTCGGCCATAGCAAGCGCGAGAACGCTCTCCTCCGTAGCCTCCTCACGCGTCAGTTCGCCGTTGACATATCCCTCGCGCATGACGACGATCCTGTCGCACAGGCTCAAGACCTCCGTAAGTTCCGAGGAGATGAATATCACACCTTTGCCTTCCTTCGCGAAATCACACACCATCTGATACACCTCAGCTTTTGCGCCTACGTCGATACCCTTTGTCGGCTCGTCGAGAATCAGCACTTTCGTCGTCATCAGATCGCTCGTCCACCTGGCGAGGATGACCTTCTGCTGGTTGCCGCCGGAGAGCTCATATGTGATTTTCTCAACGGTCGGCGTCTTTATGGAATACCTTTCTATAGCCGCGTCGGCCAGCCGTTTTTCCGCGCCCCTGTCAATGAAGGCGCCCCTGCTCACCTTTTTCAGCACGGGGGAGCTTATATTCTCGGCGATGGATCGCGGCAGAATCAGCCCCTGTTCCTTGCGGTCTTCCGGACACAGCACGACGCCCGCGTCAATCGCGCGCCGCGGGGACGTGAAGCTCACGGTCTCGCCCTCCAACCTGATCTCTCCGGACAAGACCTTGTCGACGCCGAACAGCGCGCGCATGACCTCCGTTCTCCCAGCGCCGACGAGTCCGGCAAATCCGAGAACTTCGCCGCGGCGAAGAGTGAAGCTTACGTTATGTACCCTCTCGGTCTCAAGGCCGCTCACCTCCAGCAGGACGTCGCCGAGTTTGTCATTGCGCGAGAGCCTTGAGTAGGTGTCGCCCACATCTCGCCCGACCATCGCCGAGATCAGCGAGCGCTCGTCCGTTTCCGCGGTCTCGCGCGTTTCCGCGAGCCGCCCGTCTTTCATAATTACGATGTCGTCGGTAACTTGAAATATCTCCGCCATGCGATGGGAGACATACAGCACGACCTTTCCCTCATCCCGCAACCCGGCGATCAACTTAAACAAAACGGAAATTTCCGCATCGGTGAGCGGCGCTGTCGGCTCGTCAAACGCGATGACCCGAGAGTTGCGCCTGTAAGCTTTCATGATCTCGACCATCTGCTGGTACGCCACGGGAAGACGCGCCACGGGTATGGCGGGATCAATGCTCAGCCCAAAGCCGTCTATGATTTCCCGCGTCTGCCGGCGAATCTCTTTGAGTTTCAGTATCCCCGCTCTGTTGCACGGCAAATCATCCAGGAATATGTTCTCCATCACGCTCAGGGCGGGAATGAGCTGGCGCTCCTGATAAATGACGCTAACTCCCGTTTTAATCGCCTCGTTCGGGTGCGAAAACCGCTTTCGCTCGCCGTTGATGATCAGTTCCCCTTCGTCGGGCGCGATGTCGCCGCTCAGTATCTTCAGCAGCGTTGACTTACCGGCGCCGTTTTCACCGATCAGCGCGGTGACGCGTCCGCCGTTCATCCGAAAGCTGACGTCCTTCAGTGCTTGAACTCCGGGGAACGCCTTGCCTATACCGCGAAATTCGACGTATTGCTCCACCGGTCGCATCTCCCCCTTTCAAACGCCCCCAAAGTTCGGACGCGCCTATTTCCATTCCTCCGCGAGACACTTTCCGCAGGAATCGCACCTTTTGTTCCCGTTGTACTTACACGGCACAGGTCCGTTGTAATACATCTCCTGGGGACCGTCCGGCGTATCGTATATCCCGCCGAACATCGGCATCATGCACGCGGCCTGGAAAAACACCGGTTTGTCAACGCGTTTGAAGTTGAGTGGACAGTGGTACACATTTGCCGGAACGCGTATTATCGACGGTTGCGTTATGTGGAAAGTTTCGGCGTCTTCTCCTATTTTGCCGAGCGTAAACTCAATGTCCGCGTCCCAGTCAAATACGTTCGGGAAAGAACCACCGAGGAAGATCAGGTACTCGTCCTGAGGGTGGCGGTGAGGGTTCCTGTCGAGGAAAAACGGCTTTACAAATATCTGAAAACCGACGTTGAACTGCGACCCCGGTATCTGCGACGCGCCGCGAAAATAAGCCTGCGGCTTTATGACGTAACCGGGATCGTCCCCCTCCGCTACGATCTCGTTGAATTCCTGCGGAAACGGAAACACTAACTTTTCGTACAAAACAATCTCCCCCTGATAAGTGATTTTTATTGATATTGGCCAATACCGGTGATTATACAAGTTTCCCGGGTACCTGTCAAGCTTCAATCCGCGCTTGTAAGCCCCCCGTAGTGCCGTCTCCGCGCAGCTATAAAAAACCTCGATAGTAGCCCGCTGTGACGGGCCGCTTTTTTCGTAATATTTCCGCGGTAAGATGTGAATACTAACGCAAAACGGCCGCTGCGGCGGAACGGAGGGCTGCGGAATTTCACATTGTGCGGGAAAAA
>JAITKI010000131.1 GCA_031278515.1 Oscillospiraceae bacterium
GATGCCGCATTGTCATGTCCTCCTATAATTATTATTAAAGAATAAACGCGAACAGCGAAACGTCTTGCGAATTCCCGGTAATCCGAAGAATCGTATTTCCGGCATTTCCGGGAAATCGCTCGCCGGGACGAGTCACTGCGGACGCGGCTTCAGCGACGCGTCTCCATAAATTTCCGCAGCGACATCGTCATTATACTGTATATAGTTGTCCGGCGTCAATATTGTCAGCGGAATGGGATACATCGAGTATTTCCCGCCATATTTCTCCTGCCGGGCATCCTCCCAGAGCGTCTCCTGTGTAGCCCGTCCGTCCATCAGCGCGACGAGTCCGCTGAGCGCGGGCGCCGTCAGCAGATCCTCAGAAGCGCCTACGCAGGACACGAGAGCGCCTACGGAACCGGCGTCCCACTCGGTCGTCACGCCCTGACTCTCGCAGCACGTGATGAGCGCCCTGTCGGTCATGCCGAGTGTCTCTATCGCCCGAGCCGCTGGCGCCGGGAACATTAACATCGCGCAATTGATAAACCAGTACTCGACCTCCGGATGACCCGTAGTATAACTTGTGACCATGTTGTAGACGAGTTCCGCCGTAATCTGCTGACCTGACGCGTCGCCCACAAGCATGAGGTTGTCCGGGAAGTTCTCGGTCCATACGTCCCTTGCGGCCTGCTCGCGCGGGCGAAACACATTGACGGTTGACAAATTCAGAAAGATATATCCGATCTTCGACGGATCCACCTCCCCCCAGTAACTCCTGTAATTGTCGATGAGCCATTGGGTTGAAAGCTTGCCCACTTCATATCCGTCTATAACAACTGCCGGGCCGTACAGTTCCTGCGTCGCGTCATCCTGGAACGGCGTCATGACGTTAAGCCAGTCGAATTTATCCCCGTACTCGCGCAGAACCTCCAGTACGCGCTTCTGGGCCGCGTAGTTGTGCGTGAGAATTATCCCGTCACGATCCGCGTAGAGATCGAGACTGTTGATGAACTTCTCATTGTCGCCGTTGGCGTTGAAGAACTCGAATTCAACATTCATCACGTTTTTTCCGAGATACTGCAACGCGCGGTACTGCCAGTCTATCGCCTCGTTGGAGTATATCTGGTAGAACACCGCTCTATACGGTTCCCTCGAAAAATGGTCCACGGGGTCGTCCCAGTACCCAACGTGTGTCGGTTCGGACGCGCCCGTCGGCGCAGCGGCGCTTTCGCCGCCGCTTGAGGGCGGCGTTCCGACTGTCCCGGGCGAAGCTTCCGGACGGCTCTCCGTTTCGGTTTTGCCGCACGCGAACAGAGAAACCACCATCGCAAATATGAGGATGAGCGCGAGTACCTTTTTCATTTTCAATGCCCCTTTACAAAACAAATATTCAAAATATCCGAACGCCTTGTCTCGGATGTCTTGGCGTAATTGCCGGGAGAACGCTCATTCATGGTTTGGGCGCTTTGCCCGCGCCGGCTGCGGCGCGACCTTCAGAGCGCGCAGTCTCGTCCTTTCGCGGATGTAATCGACCACGAGCGCCACAATAAGAAGAACACCGTTGGCGCAGACCATCCAATAGGCGTTCAAGTTGATTATGTAGAGTCCGCTCTTGAAACTGCTCAGCATCAGTATGCCGATAAACAGAACCGCCATGCCGCTTGAACCGCCACCCAGGAAGGACACGCCGCCTATAATGGCGGCCACCATACCGTCCATCTCTGAACCCACCACGTTGCCCACCGTGCCGTTATGCATTCGCGATGCCAAAACCATCCCGCCCAGAGACGCGACGACGCCATTGTTGACAAACATTATTGTCGTTACCCGTTTGTGATTGATTCCCGCCAGTCGGGCGGCATTCGGATTGCCCCCGCACAGAAGCATCTGTCTGCCGAAGCGCGTGTTTGCGATCATCCATCCGTAACATGTGAGCAAGACGACCATGATAACGAACGGCAGCGGAAATATCCATATGTTCGTCGAGCCGATTTTCCAGAACGACTGATTGGTTATCATGATGGTCGCGTTACCCGATATAACCGCACCGACACCCTGCCAGACCGAGGCCATCGCCATCGTGGCGATAAATGGCATGAAGTTCATAAAATTGGTTAGAAACGCGTTTACCAACCCAAAACACGCGCCCATTATGAGGCACATCAGCATCGCCGCCGGCCAGGGTACGCCCGCCGCGAGGAGCATTGCGCAGACGACGCCCCCCATCATACCCTCCGCACCCGACGCGAGATCGATAGCGCCGCTCATCATGAGACACGCCATGCCGCATGTAATCGTTCCGCAAAGGCTCATCGCGTACATTATGCCGCGAAGGTTATCTCCCGACCAATATTCTCTTTTGAGGATGCGAAAAAAAACGAACACTAGCGCGACGACAATGAGTAGCGTCATTCCTTTGCCCCGCGTGAATTTCCTCAGTGATTTTTTCATATCAGCGCCGCCCCGCAATCAGTCCAGCATGGCATACGCCAGCACATTTTCTTCCGTAGCGTCCTCACGCTTGACAGTAGCCGTAATATGTCCGTTGTGCATCACGATAATGGTGTCCGCGATGTTTATGACCTCCGTGAGTTCGGAAGATATGAAGATCACGCCGATGCCGTGCCCGGCAAAATCACAGCACATTTGATACACCTCCGCTTTCGTTCCGACGTCGATGCCCTTTGTCGGTTCGTCGAGAATCAGTATTTTCGTATCCATCAGCTCGCTAGTCCAGCGCCCGAGAATGACTTTCTGCTGGTTGCCGCCCGACAGTTCGGAGACGAGTTTGTCCAGCGACGGAGTTTTGATGTTGTACTTTCGTACCGCGCCCTCCGCTAAGTCCTCCGCGCGCCGGCGGTTGAGAAATAACCCACGAACAAGCTTGTTCAGCACGGGAATACTGATATTGTCCGTTATGTTGCGCCACATGACGAGTCCCTGTTCCTTGCGATCCTCCGGACAAAGCGCGATGCCGCGCCCAATCGCCTCGCGCTCGGATTTAAATGCGCAGACCTCGCCGCCTATCTTGATTTCCCCTGATAGAATCGGATCCGCGCCGAATATTGCCCGGACCACCTCCGAGCGTCCCGCGCCTACCAATCCGGCAAATCCGACGATTTCACCCGCGCGCAACTTGAAACTGACATCGTGAACGGCGTCCGTCGTCAGATTTTTAACTTCAAGAAGTACGTTCCCGACGACTTCGCTGCGGCGCAGACGCGAATATGTATCCCCTATGTCTCGGCCGACCATCGCTTTGATGAGCGTCGCCTCATCCGATTCCGACGTCACCATCGTCTTGACCATTTTTCCGTCTTTCAGAACGACTATCTCATCCGTAACGCGAAATATTTCCGCGAGACGGTGTGAGACATACAAGATGATCTTGCCTTCTTTTTTGAGCTGTCCTATCAGACGAAAAAGAATGTCGATCTCTTTATCCGTCAGCGGCGCCGTCGGCTCGTCAAACGCGATAATCTTCGAGTTTCGGCGGTACGCCTTCATAATCTCGACCATCTGCTGGTACGCGACCGGCAAGCGCCCGACAAATTCTTCCGGATCTATAGGCAGACCGAATTTCTCGATGATCTCAGCCGTTGTCGCCAGCAGTTCCTTCTTTCTCAGCACTCCGAATCGCCCCGCCGGCAAATCGCCCGCGAATATATTTTCAACGACATTCAGCGTCGGCACAAGCTGTCGTTCCTGGTAAATCACGCTCACCCCCTTCCTGATCGCATCCTGAGGTGATATAAAGCGCTGTTCCTTACCGTTTATGATGATAGAACCTTCGTCCGGGGGCGTATCGCCGCTGAGTATTTTCAGCAGAGTACTCTTACCTGCCCCGTTTTCGCCGAGCAAGGCTACGACCCGCCCCTCCACGGCGTGAAAGCTCACATCGTCAAGAGCCTTCACGCCGGGATAGGATTTCCCGATGCCTCGAAATTCCAGATACTGCCCCACCGCTGCTCATCCTCCTCTATTTTGTGCCGACACACCCGGCACGCGTCCGCTATTTCTCACCTTGATCGAACTTAGACGCCTTGAATTAAAATAGTCAAATGTAAGCGCCAATAACAGCAGTGCGCCGGAGGCCGCCGTCTGCCAGTAAGGACTGAGACCGACCGTGGATAATCCCGCGTTGAACCCGTTGAGCAGAATAAGCCCTACAAACGCGCCGCCCATACCCCCGGAGCCCCCGCCGAACGAAATACCTCCGAGAATCGCACCGGTCATTCCGGCGAACATACCGTTAGCAATCGCGTTCGGTGTCGCCGCTTTCAGCCGCGCCGCTTGAAGCATCCCGGCGAACGAGCCCAGAACGGCGTTGTTAATGAAAAGGATATATGAGATCCTTTTCGGATTGAGACCGGCGAGCTTCGCGGCGGTTGGATTTCCCCCGACAAGATAGAGAGATTTCCCGAATTTTGTCTTTGCAAGAACGACGCCGTAGACGGCAAAAATCGCGAATGTGAAAATAATGCTGACCGGGAGCACGCCGCCGATCTTATATGTGCCGAACCATACGATCGGCGGGCTGTCCACGTCGATCGAAAAGCCTTGCAGACGTACCAGCATCAGGCCCTGCACGACATAGGAGACGGCCATTGTCGCGACAAACGGCTGAAATTTGATTTCGTTAATCAACATGGCGTTGAGTGCGCCCGCCGCGGCCGCTACGATAAACACCGCCAAAATCGCCGCCGGCCACGGAAATCCCATTTGGAGAAATGTACCCAGCATCGCTCCGGAGAGGAGCGCGACCTGGGCGGTGGACAGATCCACATTTCCGGCGATCATCAGGAACGACGCGCCACACGTGAGATACGCCGTAACGACCATTGAGTTCATGATATTCCTGATATTAAACCAAGACAGATACTGCCCCCGCGAAATAATCGAAAAGACGGCTATCAGCAGAAGATACAGTATCAGGAGCACAAACATTTTTGATTTCAGGAAACGGGATTTCCAGTTCGATCTTGTCATTGCGCTCACCACCCCCCTTAAAAGCTCTCTCAATCAGAGACCGCTGGATCGGAAATTTGGTTAAAAAAGTATAGGTTTTTAACCACCTGCCGAGAGCAGGTTTTTTTATGCGCAAAAATGAGTTAGCGTAAAATAATATCCCGGCCCCGCCTATGTTCTAGT
>JAITKI010000016.1 GCA_031278515.1 Oscillospiraceae bacterium
ATTCCGCATTTTCCGGGGATTTATTCCCCGGAAAATGCTCTTTGCGAGCCGCGCACGGCGAGATCCAAGCTCCCGTGACTCGTTTGTGATGGCGAAGCCATCACAAACGAAATTATTCGCTGAGGGGATTTTTTTGCGTATCGAGAACCCGGCGGAATCAACAGGGGCGGCGGTGAAAAAGCGCGGCGGCTAAGCGTCGGAGCGCGCATTGCGAAAAAAAGGAACGGTAGCGTACGGCAAAACCAGAACCGAGCGCGGACTGTCGCCCAAATCCGCCCGTATCTGCCGCCAGTCTCCGGCCCAGTGGAAGCGCTCGTCAGACGAATCGAAATGGTACGGGAGCGCGGTTCCGCCGTCAATAAAACGGGAAAACGCAAAATACCGGCCGACGGAATCGGGAAGCCGGTTTTCGCCGGTATACATCAACCCCCCGCCGCCGCTGTCGCCCCATCTGCCAAACAAATAGTGCGCGGCGGCCCCGTTCGGCGTGTGCGCCGCAACCACAACGTCTCCGCCCGGCTCGACCAGAGACCAAAATTCCGGATAGCAAAAAGCGAGACCCGGTTCCGTCGGCTTAAAATAATTGTTGGCGATAACAAGCCGCGCCGGGTCCGGCCACTGAACAGTGTAAAAGTCCTTGATTTCTTCGATATGATTATCAACGTTTCTGCGGCAATCTCCCGCGTACAGCTTCGCGATCTCTCCGCCGCCGTTCAAGAGCGCGTCCAGTTTGATGTTCAATCCCAGCATTTCCGCCGCTTCCAGCGTAAGCTTGCGCGAGTCCAAACCCGTATCCCAGCGGACTGCGGACGCCATCAAATGGAATCGGCGTATGGTCTCCATCGACGAGATTCCCGGCAGTATTAATTTACCCGCGCCGCCTAATCCCGTAGCCGGATGCGCAAAAATGCTGCCGATCCCGACCTTGTAATCGGCCCGCACACATTCCGCATTCAGCTCGATGGGGATCCCGTAAGAGGATATCCCGACCTGCACGTTGTTAAAAAAGGGATTGTGGCTGTAGGTACGGAATTCGCTGACCAAATCCTCGTCCAATTTGCGGACAAAATCTTCGCGGTTCATGGCGCGGTGCATACCGGTCGCGGCAATGACGCGGATTTTGCCGCGCGGGACGCCGGCTTCTTCAAGCTGCTCGACGATAAGACGAACCAACACGCCGGCCGGCGTCGGACGGGAAAAATCATCGATAATAATGACCGCGTCGCCGCAGCCGCGCGCGTCCTCATAAACGGGACGCGCGCATTCCGGCGCGGAAAGCGCCTCTTGCAGTTGAGCCCGCGTAAGCGCGGGGGCCTTTTCCCCGTTGTATGAATGTATCCGCACATCCCAACCGCCTGGAAATTCAATCGGCACGCGTTCATTTCCGTACAGACTGAAAGCAGGAAGTGAAACAATACTTGTCATCTTACTCTCCTTTTTCCGGAATAACGTCTGTAATCGCCCGCGCAAACACTATCAATTCAGATATGTTTTATATAGCGCTATTATATATATAACATATAAGAATTGTGATGTCAATAGGCTGAGAATAAGAATAATTTCGTTTGTGATGGCGAAGCCATCACAAACGAAAACATTCGGGACGGCGAAAGCATTGACAAGTGATCGCGGCGAGTGCTATCATCCCGTTTGCGGGTGTGATCGTCGCTTTGTCCGCCGTGTTTTGGGAAACGGCCGGGTTTTGGGGGTATGCTCCTATGCCCACGGGAGTTTGTCGCGTAAAATGCGTTTTGCCCGCCTGCCGGGCAGACAAAAACCGCACATTATGACCATGTCTTTTCATGATCATTTTGTGCTTGAAATAAAACGGAAACGGAAAGCGTGGTCATAATTATAATGGAAGAAAAAAGATTTATAAAAAATGATCAGGGGTTTATATGCAAAAACTGTGGCCGTAACGTTTTGCACCTTTCAAAAACATCTCGAAATCACTGCCCGTATTGTTTGTATTCGTTGCACGTCGATAATAACCCGGGCGATAGAAAGAATGATTGTGGTGGTTTGATGGAACCTATAGGTATTGAAGCGGGAGGGAAAAGGGGCTATGTCATTATTCACAAGTGTACAAAATGTGGAGTAATTAAAAAAAACAAAGCGGCTGTTGCGGGAGTAGAACCTGACGATATGAATGTGATAATTAAACTGTCTGCAGCACAATATTGAATTTCCGAGGTCAGGAAGTATCGCGTTGACGGTTATCCTGGGAAAGATTATTACGACGCTGTATTTGTGCCGACTAACGGCATTGCTCAACGCGCCGGAGATATTGCCGGACCGTATAATGGCGACTTGCGGAGAGCGAATCTGTAGTTTGCCTGTAACGGTGAAAAAAAGACTGGCAGTGATTATCCTGCCGGTCATAATAGAATATTTTGGCTCTTCGCTGTTTCAAGTGGGTAATACGAAATCCAGGTTGGCGGCTTCGAGGTAAATCATATCGATGAAGTTATCGATGTTCCTGAAACCCCCGGCGCGTCGCCTCCGTCCATCCACTCCAAATACTTGACATAGCCGCCCTCGATCGGCATCAGCAGAATTTCCGGCAGTTCGTACCCGTGGTTTTCCAAAATCACCCGCTCGATGTCGGCGTAGTACTCGCGGCGGCACTTGATATGCAGCAGGACTTCGCTGTCCGCGCGCATCTCCCCTTTCCAAATGTAGCGGCTGCTGATGGGGAACATCTGCGCGCAGGCGGCCAGTCTTTGCTCCAGCAAAATCGCCGCGATTTTTTCCGCGCTTGCGCCGTCGGAGCAGGTGGTCGTCACCACCGCGTATTTGTTCGCGTATTTGTTCCTGTTTATGTCAGACATGAAGTTGCGTCTCCGTTTCATATCCCCTGAAATCGCAAGATGTGATATGGTCGTTCACGACGCCAATCGCCTGTAAGTACGAGTAAATTATCGTGCTTCCGACAAACTTGAAGCCGAGTTTCTTCATATCACGGCTGATTCTATCCGAAAGCTCTGTCTTTGCGGGAACGTCCCCAAATTGCTCGCGTCTGTTATCTATCGGCTTGCCGTCAACATAACGCCAGATGAAATCGGAGAGTGAACCAAGTTTCAGCGTCGCTTGCGCGTTTGTCACGGCGGAGCGGATTTTCAGCCGATTGCGGATTATGCCGGGGTTTGTGAGCAGTTGCGCGATTTTGTCCTCGTCATACGCCGCTATTTTGGCTATATCCCACTGGTCAAATGCCGCGCGATAGTTCTCCCGCTTGTGCAGGATTGTCGCCCACGACAGACCGGCTTGCGCTCCCTCCAAGGTCAGCATTTCAAAGAGCTTCCGCCCGTCGCGGCATGGCTTGCCCCATTCATTATCGTGATATTCGCGCATCTGAGGGTCGGCGTCCTTACGGCTTGTCCATGTGTCGCCCCACGGACAGCGGACTTTGTTATCGCTCATGGTTGGTGCGGACGCCAACAACCGCCGAATATGCGAAAGGGTTCGCCGTCTGTATTTCTCTTATATTCAGACTGTACAACCTGCCGTCCCGCTGCATTTGCCGCGCTTTATTCGGCGCAAACAACATCCTCATTCACCGCCGTTTTCATTTATTGCGTTGGTATTCCGCAATGGACGCCGCGCGGTGGCGAACCGCGGGGAACAACAATGCGAAACGCCTGCGTTGCGGACATTCTATCACGCCTCGCGCCGTTCCGCAACACTTTTGCGGCGGGAATAATTTCGTTTGTGATGGCGAAGCCATCACAAACGAAATTATTCGGCGGTTGACGCGCGTCGGCGGATGTGGTAGGATGGCGGCAAATACCGACGTGTGACGATTACGCCGCAAACCGAGGAGCAATGATGATGGCATCGAATATTCCCTCCGCGCTCGCCGCGGAATTTAAGCTGACGCAGCCGCAAGTCTCCGCGACTGTCGCGCTGATTGACGAAGGCAACACGATACCGTTCATTGCCCGCTATCGCAAGGAGACGACGGGCGGCATTGACGATGTTACGCTCCGGGAACTTGACGAGCGGCTGACCTATCTGCGCCGCCTCGAATCCCGTAAGCAGGAAGTACTCCGGCTGATTGACGAGCAGGGCAAGCTGACAGCGGACCTGCGCGCGGTCATTGAGGCGGCGGCCGTGCTGCAGCGCGTGGAGGACTTGTACAAGCCGTTCAGGAAAAAACGCGCTACGCGAGCATCCAAAGCGAAGGATGCGGGCTTGGCGCCGCTTGCCGCCACAATTTTAGAGCAGAAACTCACAGACGGCGACCCGCTGTCGGTCGCGAAACCGTTTATCAACGCCGCGAAAGGGTTTGATACTGCGGAATCGACATTACAGGGCGCGCTTGACATCATCGCGGAAGAGGCTGCGGACGACGCGGAAGTCGCGGCGATACTGCGCGACTTCACGCGTAAGCGCGGCGCGATAGAATCAAAGCGCTCCGAAGCCGCCGACAAGGGCGAACCGACCGTCTATGAGATGTACCGCGAGTTTGGCGAACCGATTCTGAAAATACCGAATCATCGCGTACTGGCCATCAATCGCGGAGAAAAAGAGGGCTATCTGAAAGTCAAGGTTTCAGCAGATTTCGATACGGCGGTAGGTTTACTCGAATCCCGCGTTATCACGCGGCGCAGCATATTCACGGAACTGCTCAAATCCGCGCTTACCGACAGTTATAAGCGGCTAATCGCGCCGTCGCTGGAGCGCGAAATGCGAAACGAGCTCACCGAACGCGCCGAGGCGGACGCTATCAAAGTGTTCGCCAGGAATACGGAAAATCTACTGTCACAGCGCCCCGTCAAAGGCGCGAGAGTTATCGCCATCGACCCCGGGTACCGCACGGGATGTAAAGCGGCAGTCCTGGACGAACACGGCAAACTGCTTGATTACACGACGCTCTACCCCACGCCGCCCAAGTCAGACGTCGCCGGAACGGAACGCGTCCTCAAAATCTACGCCGACAAATATAATGTAAACGTGATTGTCATCGGCAACGGCACGGGTTCGCGGGAGACTGAAGAGGTCGTGGCGAACTTCATTGAAAAATCCGGGCTGCCCATTCAGTACACAATCGTCAACGAGGCGGGCGCGTCCGTCTACTCCGCGTCAAAGCTCGCAAGCGAGGAGTATCCGGAACTGGACGTAACCACTCGCGGCGCTATGAGCCTGGGCCGGCGGCTGCAGGACCCTCTTGCGGAGCTTGTGAAAATCCCGCCGAGGTCAATGGGCGTCGGCCAGTATCAGCACGATGTAAATCAGACCGCGCTGGACGCCGCGCTGACCGGCGTAGTCGAAAACGTTGTAAATCGCGTCGGCGCCGACCTGAACACCGCAAGCGCGAGTCTGCTGTCATACGTCGCGGGTATCGGCAGCGCCGTCGCCAAGAATATAGTCGCGTATCGCGAGGCAAACGGCGCGTTCACCGACCGCAAAGAACTCAAAAAAGTGCCGAAACTCGGCAATAAGGCGTTTGAGCAATGCGCGGGATTCCTGCGAATTCGAGAAGGCAAGAATATTCTCGACAACACGGGCGTGCACCCGGAAAGCTACGCCGCCGCGGAACGGCTGCTGCGGCTCGGTCTTGACTGCGATTTGCAGGCGGTTTCCAACGAACTCGGCGTGGGCTTACCAACGCTCCGCGACATTGTGACCGAACTGCAAAAACCGGGGCGCGACCCCCGTGACGACGCTCCGCCCGTGGTGTTCAGCCGCTCGGTGAAGTCCTTTGACGATTTGGCCGTGGGAATGGAGATGACCGGAACCGTCCGAAACGTGGTTGACTTCGGCGTATTTGTGGACATCGGCGTAAAGCAGGACGGTCTTGTTCACGTCAGCAAAATGGCAAACCGCTTTATCCGCCATCCAAGTGAAGCGGCCGCAGTCGGCGACACGGTGAAGGTTTGGGTGAGCGGCATCGACAAAGAACGCGGGAAAATCGGACTGACAATGGTGGAGGGGAAATAGCGGCGCGGGCGGCGCGTCAAACTTGTGGGAGGACCGGAAGATGATGGACTACACGCTTATCCGCAGCAATCGCAAAACGATTGCGATGCAAGTCAAAGACGGCAAGCTGATCGTCCGCGCTCCGATTAAAGCGGCAAAACGCGACGTTGACGCGGCAGTCGCCAAGTTTGAGCCGGAATTGGAAGCGATGCTTAAAAACAACATCGCGTTAATCGAACGGCGCGCCGCGTTTTCGCTCAATTACGGCGATACTGTGCTGTATCGCGGCAAAGAGTACCCGATTGCGGCGCGGCCCGGCGGCCGCGTCTGTTTTGACGATGCGAACGGCGAGTTTTGCGTACCGTCCAATCTGTCGCCGGAGCTTATAAAGGCGGCGGTTGTTCAGCTGTACAAAATGCTCGCCGGACGCCACCTTGCCGGGCGGCTGCTGCACTTTCAGCCGCTTTTGGGCGTGTCGGTGACGAATTTTCACATCACGAACGCCAAGGGGCGTTGGGGCAGCATGAGCAGGCGAAAGAGTGTCAGCTTTTCGTGGCGGTTGATTCTGGCGGACGACGATATTATAGACTGCGTAGTCGTTCACGAACTGGCGCACATCAAGGAGTTCAACCACTCCAAAGCGTTTTGGGCTGAAGTCGAGAAGATAATACCCGATTGGCGGGAACGCGAGGCGCGACTGAGGAGTCTCAGCCGCAAGATCAACGCGGAGAATTGGGATGTTGACCGGAAAGCGGCGTCCATGGCGGAAAGCGTCCCGTCCGCGGACAGTCCATCCGCTTACCGCCGGCATTTCGCCGACTACAAGACAATTTTGTCGCCCCAAAACGGGATTTAAAATCGCGAGATCAATTACCCGCCGCCACGCCCAAACACGCCGCGTAGACGCGCACGAATCGCAGCGCCTCGTCGGGCGCGTGAGGGCCGCGCAGCTTCACGGCAAGCGCGGGAACAGTCCCCGCCTCGACACGGATCCTGCCGTTGAACTCCGCCATGGCGTACAGCGACGACACGCGCGCCATGTCAAAATCGGTGAGCTTCACCCGCAGCCATCCGCCCTTTTGCGTGATATCCGAAATGCCCGCTCTCGCCGCCTCCATACGCAGAACCGCTATGGTGACAAGCGCGGCGACAGGCGGCGGCGGATCGCCGTAGCGGTCAATGAGCTCCGCCGTCATCTCGTTTGCGTCCTCTTCGGCGCGGATGTTGGCGATGCGGCGATACACGTCCATACGCTGCTCGCCGGAGGGTACGTAATCGTCCGGCAGAAACGCCGACACCGCGAAATCCGCCGTACACTCAGAGAGCTTTGGCGGCTTCTCGCCGCGCTCCTCCAAAACGGCCTCCTCGAGCAGCTTTAAGTACATGTCGTAGCCCACGCTGACCATATGACCGGACTGCTCGGCGCCAAGCAGATTACCCGCGCCGCGTATTTCGAGGTCGCGCATGGCTATCTTGAAACCGGAGTTAAACTCCGCAAATTCGCGTATCGCTGACAGCCGCTTTTCGGCTGTCTCCGACAGTATCTTGCCGGATCTGAACGTCAGATACGCGTATGCGCGTCTCGGAGACCGCCCGACGCGCCCTCGTATCTGGTGGAGTTGGGCAAGTCCCAACCTGTCGGCGTCCTCGATTACAAGCGTGTTCACGTTTGGAATATCTATCCCGTTTTCGATTATAGTAGTGCAAACTAATACTTGTATTTCCCCGGACGCCATCCGCTCCATCACGTCCGACAGATTCTCCTCGTCCATCCTTCCGTGCGCAATGGCTACGGACACGCCGTCAAGCGCGGCGGCCAATCGCGCGGCGGCGCGGTCGATGTTATCAATTCTGTTGTGCAGATAGTACACCTGACCGCCGCGCGACACCTCGCGCGTTATCGCGTCCGTGATAACGCCCCAGTTGTGTTCCAGCACATACGTCTGCACCGGTTGACGGTCGCGCGGCGGCTCCTCTATCGTTGACATATCCCGTATTCCGGACAGAGCCATGCTCAGTGTCCGCGGTATCGGCGTAGCCGACAGCGTCAGCACGTCAATGCGGCGGGACAACTCTTTCAGGCGCTCCTTGTGCGACACGCCGAAACGCTGCTCCTCATCGACAATCAGCAGGCCGAGCTTTTTGAACTTGACGTCCTTTTGCAAAATTCTGTGAGTGCCGATAACGATGTCCACCGAACCCGCCTCGATGCCGCGCAGATTCTCGCGTATCTCCCGCGCCGTCTGGAAGCGGCTAAGCACCGCCATATTCACGGGATACCCCGCGAATCTGCGCGCCGCCGTGACATAGTGCTGCTGCGCCAGAACGGTGGTCGGAGCCAGTATCGCCGCCTGTCTGCCATCCAGTACGCACTTCATCACCGCGCGCAAAGCCACTTCGGTCTTGCCGTACCCGACGTCGCCGCACAGCAGCCGATCCATAGGAATCGGGCGCTCCATATCGGCCTTTATCTCGGCGATACACTTGAGCTGGTCGTCGGTCTCCTGATATTCAAAGCGATCCTCAAACTCCCGCTGCCACGCGCTGTCCGGCGCGAACGCGTGTCCGCGCGCGCGCTGACGCTCGGCGTACAGAGCGATAAGCTCCTTTGCCATGTCCTTCGCGGCTGCCTTCGCGCGGGATTTTGCGCGCGACCAGTCCGCGCCGCCCATTTTCGAAAGGCGCGTATGCGTATCCTCGCCGGCGCCGATGTATTTCGCCACGAGATCCAGCTGCGTGGCGGGTACGTACAGGACGTCGCCGCCCGCGTATTCTATCTTTATGTAATCCTTTTCAACCCCGTCCACGGGCATTTTGTAGATGCCCGCGAATTTCCCTATTCCGTGGTGCTCGTGGACGACGAGATCGCCCGGCGACAAATCGGTAAAACTCTGCAATCTCTCGCGGCCGCGCTTCTCGCGCTTGCGCCCGCCGCCTCTCCTGGAAAGAGAGCGGCCCAGTATCTGCCCCTCCGTTATGACGGCGAGCCTTATCCCGGGGTATTCCATCCCCGCCGACAGCGCTCCGATGGAGATCGCGCACCGCCCCCTCTCCGGCAGCGCGTCAAGCGATATATCCAGCGTCGCCCCGGCGCCGTGTTGCTCGAGAAATTCTTCGAGCGAGGCGGCCCTGCGTCTGTCGCGGCATAGGATAAGCGTGGAAAAGCCGGCGCTCTTGTAGTGTTCTATATCGCCCGCCGCGGTTTCCAGACTTCCCCCGTAAGACGGGAGCTGCTTTGCCGCGAGATTTGCGACCGAAACGGGGCGCCACGGATACCTTCCGCTCATAAAGCTGTCGGCCATAACGACAGTCCGCTCCTCCATCCGGGAGACAAAACCCTCCCAGCTCTCGGAAAAACGCGACAGCCCGCTCTCAATTATCCCGGATTCAAGGAGCGCCGTCACATCCTCTCCGAGCTGCCACATGTAGTTTTTCGCGCGCTCCCGCACACGCGCCGGATCGCAGACGAGTATTACGGCGTCCGACGCGAGATAGTCAAGACCGTCCGACATCGGGTATATCAGCTCCATGTACTTATCCAACGCCGGAAACACGCGTCGGTTTTCCAGGCGCTCCACATCCGCCGTGATGTTCGCAATCAGCGCGGGATCGACCGCCTTACGGCGCTCAAGTCGTCCCAGAAGCGCCTTCAAGTCCGCCGCGAGGCCGTCCTCCCCCTCGCCGTATATATCATTCGAGTAGAGAGACGTCAGCGTCTCCGCCGCCGGTGTCGCCAGCGCGCGCTCAGCTTTTTGCGTCCTGCGCTGCGTGGCGGCGTCAAACCAACTCATCGAATCGATCTCGTCCCCGAAGAATTCACAGCGGACGGGCTCGTTGTGGGCAGGGGAGAAAAAGTCCAGTATGCCGCCGCGCGCCGCGAACTGACCGCGTCCTTCCACCTGCTCGCAGCGCCGATATCCGCTGCGGCTCAGCCGCGCGGCGAGACTCTCCGGCTGGCGCCTGTCGCCGACGCTCACTTCCACAACGGCGCCGAA
The DNA here is from genome assembly GCA_031278515.1 of Oscillospiraceae bacterium. Taxonomy (GTDB): domain Bacteria; phylum Bacillota; class Clostridia; order Oscillospirales; family Oscillospiraceae; genus JAISBX01. The sequence goes on from JAITKI010000016.1 coordinate 9,918, forward strand.
CAGAGCGTTCGGCGGGATTGCCCGCTGCAACACGCCGTCAACCGTCACGACCGCGACGGCCGCGCCGCGCGCCAGCTTGTACAGCGCCCCCAGGCGCGCCTGCTCAAGCTGGCGCGACACGCCCTCCGCGTTATGGAAGGTATACTCACGGCTGTGCAGCGTGACGACATCTTCTCCCGACAGAGCGGCTATGTCGGCGCCCATCCGAGCGCACTCGGCCTCATCCGCGCACACCGCCACGAGCGGCCTGCCCGTCCGCGCGCGGATGGCGGCCGCGAGGTGCGCCCGGTGTACGCCCGACAGCCCGGAAATTACAGCAGGCACGCCGCCCGCTCCAATCCGCTCTATCAGGCGGCGCACTTCCGGTTCTTGAGTTATTGCTCTTAAAAGAGCGAGCATAAAATCTCTCCCATAATAAAAGTGCGCGCGCCTACAGCGGATCGCGCGAAATCCGCGCGAATCTTCGGGGATATTCACGCGGAGTGGGTGATATTTTGCGCGTCGTCACGAGCCGGCGCGTTATGTCCGCGCCGGGAATGATGTATTCAAATATTTCAGGCGTCCCGCCGCCGAGCACGGATGCCGCAACGCCGGCGGCGGCCGTCTCACCGTCCGAATCCGCAGATTTCATGGCGATGAAATATCCGCCCGGCCTGACGAGCGGCAGACAAAGCTCGCACAGCGCGTTGAGCTTCGCGACGGCCCGCGATACGACAAAATCAAACGAATCGCGCGCGGATGTCCGCGCGAATTCCTCCGCGCGGGCGTGTACGCACACGACATCACGGATATCGAGCGCGTCGCGCAGTTCCATGAGAAACGACACCCGTTTCCCTCGGGCGTCAAGCAGTGTGACGTCCATCTCCGGCGCGGCTATGCGCAGCGGCACGCCCGGCAGTCCGGCCCCGCTTCCGACGTCGAGAAGGCGCGCGCCCTCGAGCGGCGCGCTCATATGCGGCAAAGTGAGCGGCGCGAGACTGTCGAGGAAATGCGCCGTGGCGATATCGGACTCTCCCGATATCGCCGTCAGGTTCATTATATTATTTTTCTCCGTCAAAATATCGCAGTAGCGCGCGAATTGCGCCGCCATCGCGTCCGACAGGCGCAGACCGTATTCTGCCGCGCCGTCCCTCACTATGGATTCAAGAGCTTCCGACATAAATATGTTATTCTATGACCTTTAACCCGCCTAAATATTTTCGCAAAACTTCCGGAATGACGACGCTGCCGTCGGCCTGCTGATTCTGCTCCACAAGCGCCGGAAGGATGCGACTCGTCGCCAGACCGGAGCCGTTGAGCGTGTGGACGAACCCGATTTTGCCCGTGGCCGCCCGTCTGAACCGCACCGCGCCGCGCCGCGCCTGATACTCGCGCGCGTTGGACACCGACGAGACTTCTTTGTAGCCGTCCATCGACGGTATCTGTATCTCTATATCATACGTACGCGCCATCGCGGAGGAACAGTCTCCCGCCGCCAGCTTGACCGTGCGAAAGTGGAAGCCAAGCCCGCGGACGAGCGCCTCCGCCTTCCCGATAAGCTCGTCAAATGCGGCCTCGGAGTCCTCCGGACGCGTTATCTGCACCATTTCCACCTTGTTAAACTGGTGTCCGCGCACCATGCCCCGCTCGTCCGAGCGGTAGGAGCCCGCCTCTCTCCGGAAGCAGGGCGTGTACGATATATACTTTTTCGGAAGCTCCGCCTCCGGGATTATTTCATCCCTGTGCAGCGACACGAGCGCGGCCTCCGCCGTGGGGAGCATGTAGTGCATACGTTCGTCCGGTGGGTTTGCTATGCGGAACACTTCCTCCTCGAACTTCGGAAATTGCCCCGCCGTCAGCCCGCACTGATATTCAAGCATATGCGGCACAAGCACGAATTCATACCCGTCGGCGATGTGCGTGTCAATAAAATAGTTCAGCAACGCCCACTCGAGACGCGCGCCCAGTCCGCGATATACCCAGAAACCGCTGCCGGCGAGCTTGGCGCCGCGCTCGTAGTCGATAAGTCCGAGCTTCGTACACAGCTCGACGTGGTGTTTAGGCGCAAAGTCGAATTTATGCGGCTGTCCGAAATAGCGAAGCGGTTCGTTGTTCTCCTTTCCGCCCGGCGACAGGTCGTCGTCCGGGAGATTCGGCAAGCTATACAGCAGCATTCGGTATTTACTCTCTATGCCGCGCAGCTGGGCGTCGTAGTCGCGGATACCCGCCTTAAGACCGTTGAGGCGCGCGATGACCTCCGCTGTGTCGCCGCCGCTCTTTTTTATCTCCGGTATTTGCTTTGACAGCTTGTTTTGCTCGGCCTTACACGACTCCGTCAGGGCGATGAACTCACGGCGCAGCGCGTCGAGCTCGATTATCCTGTCGATTTGCGCGCCGCAGTCCGCCTCTTTCTTCAAGAGACGAGCTTTTATTCCCTGCGGGTCTTCCCTTATGAGCTTTATATCAATCATCTGTATCCACCCCGGTACGATTTGAATATCCCCGCCGCTACCGCGCGGAGAGCGAGGCGATCACGGCGTACAGTCGCTCAAAGTCGTCCTGATCGTAATATTCGATTTCAACTCTGCCTTTATTCTTCCCTTGCGTTATTTTTACGCGCCGTCCGAGCTTTTCGGTCAACTCGCGCTCGATCCGCTCGATATAGTTTACCTCCGAATCGCTGCCGCCGCCCGCCTCGCTCTCCCGCCCGGACGCCTCGCGCGCGAGTCTCTTCACGAGTCGCTCCGTCTCCCGCACGTTCAGTCCGCGGTTTATAACAGTACTCGCGGCGTCCCGCACCAGTTCGCCGTCCTTGAGCGGCAGCAGCGCCCGGGCGGCGCCCGGTTGCAACTCCCCGCTCTCGACCAGCGCCAGCACGTCCTCGGGCAAGGCGAGCAGCCGCAACGCGTTCGCCACGACAGGGCGCGATTTGCCGACGCGTTTTGACGCCTCATCCTGCGTCAGGCCATATTCGGAAACGAGCGCTTTGTAGCCCAGCGCCTCCTCTATGGGATTCAGATCTTCGCGCTGAAGGTTTTCAACCAGCGATATTTCCGCGGTTTTTCTGTCGTCCGCGGCGATAATGCGCGCGGGCAACTCTTTTACCTCCGCCTGACGCGCGGCTCTCCAGCGGCGCTCGCCCGCGACAATCTGATAGTACCCGCCGCCGAGACTGCGTACAGTGAGCGGCTGCAAAACCCCGTGCTCGCGTATGGAGTCCGCCAACTCGTCGAGCGACGCCTTGTCAAATCTCGCGCGGGGCTGGTTTTTATTCGGTTCGATCTTGGAGATGGGGATATACGCAAAGTCGTTGGGCATCGCGTCGGCCGCGTCGCCGAACAGCGCGTTCAAGCCCGTCCCCAGTCCTTTTGCCGTACTCTTTGCGGCCATACTTACGACCATGCCTTTCAACGAAATTATTTTTCAGCGCGGATTTTTTTCGACGCGCTTTATGAACTCCGCGCAAAAGTCGTTATATGCCTGCGCGCCGCGCGAATTGCGCTCGTAAGCCATGACAGGCATCCCGTGGCTCGGCGCCTCGGAAATGCGGACGTTGCGCGGTATGGAGACCGTGTAGACCTTGTTTTTGAAATATTTCTTTATCTCTGCGGCGACCTGAGCCGAAAAGTTTGTGCGCGCGTCGTACATCGTCAGCAGGACACCCTCGATTTCGATGCCGGTGTTCATCTCTCGCTTTATCATTCGCATGGTGGAAATCAGATCTGCTATTCCCTCCAGCGCGAAATACTCGCACTGCACGGGGATCAGCACAGAGTCGGCGGCGCACAGCGCGTTGAGCGTCAGCATTTCAAGTGACGGCGGACAGTCTATAAGCGTCACGTCGTATTGTCCGGACAGAGGCGCCAGCGCGTCTCTCAGCACGTGAGCGCGATTCTCGGCGCCGACCAACTCCACTCCGGCGCCCGAGAGCGACTGATTTGACGGCAATACGTCAAAGTAACTCGTGCGGACGATTGCGTCCGCCGCGGGAGTCCCTCTTATAAGCACATCATACATGGTTGGCAAGATTTTTGTCTTTTCGACGCCGCTGCCCGAAGTCGCGTTCCCCTGCGGATCCATATCGCACAGGAGCGCTTTCCTTCCCGTGTTCTTGAGCGCGCACGCCAGATTGATACACGTGGTCGTCTTGCCCACGCCGCCTTTTTGATTTGTGATCGCGACTACCTTTCCCACCGTGTACGCCCATCCTCCGTTCCCCGCGAACCCTCCGCGCGAGCGGGCGGCCGCGCCGTCCGCGACTCGCGGTCACACCATTATATATTAAACGCGCCGGTGTTTGCAAGGGGAAAATTGAATGAATAATTTCGTATGTAGCTGTTTTGCGGGGAATTAGTTGCGGGGAGTGTTGCGGGAAGGGGGTCTGACGGCAGTCCATGGGTGCGATGGTTTTCCACATACTGTGGAAAACCAGCCAGATTGCATTTTCGCGCAACACCGCCAAGCCCTGCGTGTTTCGCAGGGCCGCTTTACTCGACTGTTCAGTTGTCTTTCCGAACCGTTA
>JAITKI010000050.1 GCA_031278515.1 Oscillospiraceae bacterium
TCATTGCCGTCACCACTCCCATTCAAACCTTTCAATATCGTTCTCCGCGAGATGTTCCCCTATTTGAACCTCTATGAACCTCAGATCCGTCACGGCGCGTATGGCGTGCTTCATGCCGGCTGTTATGTACGCCACATCGCCGCGCCGCACATTTCGCACGTGACCGTCGAGCAGCAGCGCTCCCGTGCCGTTCACAATCGTCCATATTTCGTCCCGCAGACTGTGCTTCTGATAGCTGATCGCGCTTCCCGCTTCAATAAACAGATGCTTCGTCAATGAAAACACCCCGTCGCTGTACTTGCCGTAATCTATGACCTTGAAGCTTCCCCAGCGGCGCTCTTCATACATCGGGCGCAGACGCTCAACATACATCGGATGGTTTTCAGCGGCGTCCACGAACGGCTTCAGCTTCGCGCTCGCGCGCTTGTCCGTGACAAGTATCCCGTCGGAACCGGCGACGACTACGGCGTCTTTCACGCCGAGCACTACGACCGGCACGCGCAGCTCGTTTATGACGTGCGTGTTTTCCGCGCCCTCGCCCGCAACCGCGTTCCCCATCACCTCCGGAATCTCTTCCGCCAGCGTGTTCCACGTGCCCAAATCCTTCCACTCTCCGTCAAACGGGAGCATTGCGACGGATTCGGCTTTTTCCACCACTTCATAATCAAAGCTGATTTTCGGGAGCTCGCCATAACGCGCGAGCAGCCCGGAGTAATCAGCCGGGTCTACGTACCGGCGCGCGATTTCCATCAAATACCGGAGCTTGAACGCAAATACTCCGCCGTTCCACATCGCGCCGCGTTCGATCAGTTTTTCAGCTTCCGCTTCGGTCGGTTTTTCAACGAACCGCTCCGCCGGATATGGTTCGGCTGTTTTGCCGGGGCCCGGAATAATGTACCCGTACTTCGACGACGCGTATGTGGGCGCAATGCCCATCAGCACGATGTCGGCGGCACCGTCCCGCACGGCCTTTTCCATGCGCGCAATGGTTTCAAAGTACCCGCGTTCCGTATAGGGGTCTACCGGAAGCACGGCGATAACCTCGTCCGGAGAGCAGCGCTCTTCCGTCAGCAGCCAGGCGGACGCCAGCACTATAGCGGGGAATGTGTCCCTGCGCTCCGGTTCCAAGACGGATTTCACAGAGTCCCCCAGCTGGCTCACAATGGAGTCGCGCTGCGACGCGCTCGCGGCTACTGTGATCTCCGCGGATATCCCCGCCTCGCGGATTTGCCGATATACGCGCTGCATCATTGATTCGCGGCTTCCGTCCGGCGCGCGCAGCAATTTCAGGAATTGCTTGGAGCGCGTGTCGTTCGACAGCGGCCACAGCCGTTTGCCGCTCCCCCCGGACAACAGTACAATGCGCATTGTTCCCTCGCCTCCCCTATGCCAAGCTCATGGCTCTTTGGAGCGTTTGCCGCATGCCCTCAAGTCTGCGCCCCGCCTCCGTCCGGTCTCTTCCTTTCGCGCTGTAATATATCTTCAGCTTAGGCTCCGTGCCGGACGGTCTCACCGCCGCCCATGAGCCGTCGCGCAGAACATATTTGAGCACGTCAGACGCCGGCAGCATCCCAAACCCCGGCTCCGCTTTCACCGGCACGCTGTAATCGATCAATTTCGCCGCGTCCGCGAACGGGCGCTCCCCGCGCAGCTTCCGACATACATCCCGCGCCGCCCCCGCGCCGCTTATCGCGAAGCTGTCAAGCTCGTCGCGGTAGTATCCGTACCGCGCGTATATTTCATAAAGCCTGTCAAAAAGCGTCTTGCCCTCCGCCTTGTATTCGGCCGCCATCTCGCATATCAGCATACTTGACACAACGGCGTCCTTGTCGCGCGCGTGCGTGCCGACCAGATACCCGTACGACTCCTCATATCCCATGACGAACGTGTATGACCGCCCGCCGCGCGCGTTTTCAAACTGCGTAATCTTCTCGCCGATGTACTTGAACCCTGTGAGCGTGTCGAACACGCGCAGGCCGCGGCTCCTGGCGATCTCTGCCCCCAGTTCCGATGTCACCACGGTTTTCACTATAGCCGGGCGCTGCAATGACGATATGTCCTCACGGCCCAGCACGTAGTCCGCAAGCAGCGCGCCGATCTGATTGCCTGTGAGCAAGCCGTACCCCCCGTTTGGCGCTCTCGCCCCCACTCCGACGCGGTCCCCGTCCGGATCCGTGCCTATGACTATGTCCGCGCCTTGACTTTCCGCGAGGGCGACCCCCAGCGCCAGCGCCCCGCGTTCCTCCGGATTCGGGGATTCCACCGTGGGAAAATCGCCATCCGGACGCTCCTGCTCCGGAACCACGCTCACGCTTGTGAAGCCGTCGCGTCTAAGCGCGTCGCAAACGGGGACAAGACCCGCGCCGTGGAGCGGCGTGTAGACGACGCGCAGGGCCGCTTTCGCCTCTCCGTTCTCGTACATGCTTCGGCTCAGCACGGCGTCCACGAACGCGTCAGTCGTATCCGCGTATTCTTTGAGCGCGTCGTTCCCGGCGAACTTGATATCCGCGTATCCTCCTGCGGCGTCCACACGCTCGCTCACCGCCAGCGCTTGTTTCGGCACCATCTGACATCCGTGTTCGTCATACACCTTGCAGCCGTTGTATTCCTTCGGATTATGGCTGGCGGTCAGCACGATGCCCGCCATGCAGCCCAGATGCCTGACCGTAAAGCTCAACTGAGGCGTCGGTCTGGCGTCGCGCATCACATACGCTTTTATGCCCATCCCCGTGAGGACGTCAGCCGCTGTTTCCGCCAGCGCCCGGCTGCGGCACCGGGTATCATACGCAATCGCGACGCCCCCCGATTTGCACCGCCCAAGCGCATGGGCGTCTTTTAAGTATTGCCCAAGCCCCGCCGCCGCCCTGCCGACTGTGTATTTGTTCACGCGGTTCGTGCCCGCGCCCATAAGCCCCCGCAGCCCTCCGGTGCCGAACTCAAGCTCTTTGCGGAATCTGTCCTCAATCTCCGAGCCGTCCGTGAGCGCGTCCAGCTCGGCGCGTGTCTCGGCGTCGAAACAGCGGTTTGTCTTCCAATATGTAAATCGCTCTTTGAAATCCATATACCTTTCCCCTTTCCCCGTCACCGGGTACCCTTCCGTGCGATCACCGCCTCAACCCCGCCCTTTGTGACGCTTCCTGCGAGGGCGGCCATTACGCGCGGCTCTCCCCGCGACCGCTGCGGCGACCGGCGGCGGCAAAAGTAAACTCTGCCGCCCTATTCACCCGAACAGCACCTTGCAATACCTCCCCGCGCGTGATATAATCAGCCCGTAAATTCAGATAACGGGACGGTGATTGTTTGGACGGCGAGAGCATCAGCTGGCACCCCGGTTTCTACGATATGATTCAGGAGGAATTCGATAAGTACGGCGACGCCCTTGACTTTAAGGCGGAATACCAGCTGTCGAAAGAGCCGCTGCGCATTGATGTGGTGGTCATTAAAAAACCTCCCGGAATCGTTATTGATAAGAATATCGGGCGCATTTTCAGGGGTCACAACATATTCGAGTACAAGTCCCCCACGGACTACGTCTCGGTCGAGGATTTCAAGAAGGTCTGCGCCTATGCGTGGCTCTACTCCGCGGAAACGGGTGCCGCCATGGACGACCTGACGCTCTCGTTCGTGACCGCCGCGAGCCCGCGCGCGCTGTTCGGGTACTGCCGGAGTCTCGGCTTCGCGGTCGAAAAGCGCTGGGGCGGCGTGTACTACGTGACGGGTTGCTTCGTCCCGGTGCAGGTGATCGTGAACGGCGAGCTGGACGGCGGGGAGAATCTGTGGCTCCGGAACTACCGGGACGATATAAGTGTCAGGGATTTGAAAGTCATTCTCGATGAGACGACTAAGCGCGGAAACGCCAAAAAACTGCAGGCGTATCTGTACGCGATACTGACGGCGAACGCCGAAACTTTGAAAGAGGTGCGAGATATGCGTTTATCACGGGAACTGCGCGACGTCATCTGCGAAATCGGGCTCTTCGACGACGCGCTGCTTGAGAGAGAGCGGGCGGGGGTCGAAGAGGGCAAGCTGGAGGGAAAGCTGGAGGGCGCCGTTTTGGTTCTGCGCCTCCTCCGGCGGGGATACACCCCCGAGCAGCTGCAGGAGATGTGGGATGCCGGAACCTTGCCGGATATCGACGCCCCCGAGTGAGCCGCGCCGCGCTCGCTGTGCGGCTTGCGCCGCAGTCTGCCCTGACGCGGACCATTACCCTCTATGGACGTGTTCCCGGACAAGACCCCGGATCGGGAAACAGCGCGTCACTTCGCGCCGCGCGCGCACAGCACCGACAAGACCGTCCTGAAAAATATCTTCACATCCAAGCGTAACGATCGGTTCTCTATGTAATACAGCTCCATCCTTTGCCGTCTGCCATCCTCATACCCGGCGTTGTTTCGCGCGTATGCCTGCCAGTACCCTGTAAGCCCCGGTTTCACCGAGAGAAACTCTTCCGCCTGAGTTCCGTACTTTTCGAGCTCCTGCTTCACAATCGGCCTCGGCCCGATGATACTCAGATCCCCCGCAAGAATATTGATCAGCTGCGGAAGCTCGTCTATGCTGTATTTGCGTATAATACGTCCGACGCGCGTCACGCGCGGGTCGTCGTCCACCTTGAATTCGCGGCGGTACTGCTCCAACTGCTCAGGCGTGAATATTTCCTCTATCGGCTTGTTCCGCGCGTACATGCTGCGCAGCTTATACAACTTAAATTCTTTTCCGTTTATCCCGATCCGTTTTTGCGCGTAAAGCGGAAATCCCCCGGACTCCAGCGGGATTATGATTGCGAGTATCGCGAGGAACGGCGAAAGGATAACCAGACCGATCAGCGAGCATACGATGTCAGCCGCCCGCTTGAGCGCGAGATACGGCAATCTGTCCGATTTGGCTTGCGTGTCTTTTCCGGTTATCTCACGGCTTGCTGATATATCATATACGGTTGGCTGTGCTTTCAACTCGTTCTCTATGTAGCCTGCCGCGATCTCAGCGCTGTTTTCGTTTCCCATATATCTCACTACCCTTTGTAATTTTCGGTTTTCCGCAGCGGCGGGTTTCGGCATAATTCGCGGCGGCGGCCCGAAAAAACGCGGCATGCGCGTTCACATCCGCTTCACAGATCCCCGCGCGCGCCCAGCAGACGGCGCTCCGTCTCCTCAAGTTCCCGGCGCCTGTCCGGCGTGAGCTTCTTCCGCAACAGGGTGCCGAGGGCACCCATATTCGGCGCTCTCGGCGCGAGGTTGTGGCAATCGCTGCCGAACACGTGGATTCTGCCCCGCCTTAACATATCGAAAGCGCGCCGGCGCGTCCTTGCGGAAAGGAAGAACTCCGCGTTGCTCTGGACAAGCGCGCCGAAGGCGATGATGTCGTCCAGCGCCCCGGCGTTTCTGCCGCCGGCCGCGTACCGTTCCGCGTGCGCTATCAGCGGCGTGAGACGGAGCGATACCGCCAGTTGGTATACCTCGTTGACGACGGCGCTTGTCCATATACCGGGCGGCATTTCGAGCAGGAGGACATCCGTCCCCTTGACGCGCAGCTCGCGCACGCGCGCCTCGCGCGACATGTCCGCGAAGAACGCGACCTCCGCGCCGGGGAAAAGCCGGGGCGTCCCGGTGAACCCGGGCGCGGCCTCCAATGTCTCAATCGCGCGTTCGCGGCGCTTCAGGAAATCCTCTATCGGCTCGTCCGAGCGATAATAATGCGGCGTTGCGGCGGCGGCCGTCACACCCTGCCCGGCGAGAAGGCGCAGCATAGCCGCCGACTCCCCGGCGTCCCGCGCGCCGTCGTCCATTCCGGGGAGGACGTGCGTGTGGAAATCCGTCAACCGTCCTCGCCCCCGCGCCTGCCGTAGCCGTACGCGTAGTACCGTTTCCCATCCGCGCGCGGCGCGCCGTTCAGGACGAACCCGAATATGTTCGCCCCGGCGAGCTTCAGCAGTTCGGCGGAGCGCCTCACATCGTCGCGCCTCGTCTGTCCCGCGCGGACGACCATCACGAACCCGGAGAGCGTTTTGGAAAGAGCCGCGGCGTCAGAGACGAGCGCCGTGGGCGGAAGGTCGGCAAATATGTAGTCATAGCCCCGCGCGAGTTCCCCGAACACGTCGCCCGCCCGCGCGGAGCCGAGCAGTTCGGACGGATTCGGCGGTATATCGCCCGACACAATCACATCAAACCCCGCGCCGCCGCGTTCCACCCTTTGCAGGATATCGCCCGGAGCGCTCGCGCCCGCCAGCATGTTGCTCACACCCGGGGACGCCTGCAGGTTCAGCGCCCGCGCTATCACGGGGCGGCGCATGTCGCAGTCCAAAAGGAGCACGCGCAGATCCATCAGCGCGAAAGTGATGGCGAGATTGACGCACGTGACGCTCTTGCCCTCCGACGGCAAGGGACTTGTCACCCCTATAGCCTTGCAGCCGCCGCCCGACACCGCCGCGGCGAACGAGACGGCGGTGCGGAGCATCTTGTATTCCTCCGCCGCGGCGGAGGGCAGCTTCCCTCCGAGGATGTTCCGGCTCTCCGACGCCCCCGCCAGATGCCGCCCTCCCGCTTTTTTTGTTTGACCTCCCCCTTTATACGCGGGGCGCTCCGGCGCGGACGCGGCGGTCTGCCCGCCCGGCGCCTCCGGGCTTGCCGCGCCCGGCGCGGCCTGTCCGGTTTCGACCGCGCCGGCTTGCGCGGCCGGGGCCGCTTGCCCCGGCGTTTCCTCCGTCCGGGGCGCGCTTTTCTTCCCGCCCCGCGCCCCGGACGCCGCGCCTTTCGTTTGCCTCTCCCCGGTCTTCGGCTCGGTCTCTTTCTTCTCCGGCGCCTTCGCGCGGGGCGCGCCCTTCTTCCCGCCCGGCTTTCCTTTCGCCGTCTTTGCCGTTTCCGCCGCTCCGCTCACGCGGAAGCACCTCCTTCCCGGCCGGCTTTACCCGCCGCCCCGCCATAGCCGTAGCCGTATTTCGCGCGGGCGGTCTCCCGGAAGTCGGAAATTACGCCGAGCACCGGTATATCGGACAGCGCCGCCAAATCGTCGTCCGTGTTTATGCGCGTGTCGAAAAGCGAGAGTGTTATGAACGCGGCTGACGCTATGCACAGCCCTGCGGCGGCGCCGATCGCCGTGTTTTTCACATAGTCCGGCGAGGACGGTTCCTCCGGGGGTTTAGCCCTGTCCACGATTTTCAGCGAACTGCCGTACACTATTTCCGCCAGATGCCGGGGCGCCGCGTCCGCTATCGCGTTCGCCAGCTCCGCCGCCCGCGCCGCGTCGGGATTCGTTATGGATACGTAGAAGACCTCCGTCGCGTTCAGCGCTCCCGCCGTCAGCATCTTGTCCAGTTCCTTCACGGAGTACCCGTACCCGGTCTTCCCGGACACCTCGCCCAGCACCGTGTCGCTGCGGATTATGGTTATGTACGTCTCGACGAGCGATTTGGACGCCGATATATCGCTGGATGTGATGGACGGGCCCGCTTCCGTTGAGTTGTTGACGTACATCTTCACCGTCGCCGTGTACCGCGGCGTTATGAGAAAGCTCGTCACGGCGAACGCCGCCGCGCCGCCTATGAGCGCCGCCGCGAGCAGCGCCCACCAGCGTTTCAGGAGAATCGCCGCGAGCTTTCCCAGATCGAGTTCCGCCGCTTCGCTTTCCGCCATCTGAGCTACCTGACGACGGAGGCGTTGATGCTCAGCGCGCCGCTGCCGTAGCTGAGCGCGAATGTCTGCCCGCTTGCCTCGCCGACCGTAATATCCTTGTTCTTCAGCAGTGCGGCGTCCCCCGTCGTTATGATTCCGGCGCGCGATGTTTCGTCTAGGCCGTAAAACCACGTCTTTATCTCTCCGATGTAATCCCCGGCGTCGATTACATTGCTCAGGTTGTATTTCCCGATCGCCGCGCCGAGCTTCGTCTGCAGCGCGCCGAATATCTGGTCATAGAGTTTCAGCCCGGTTGTGTTGCCGCCGCTCGATACCGTCAGGTTGTTGATCCCCGCCGTGATTTCCACGGAGAGCGTATACGCGTCGGCAGTGCCCGGCTTCGTCACGCTCGCGTTTATCGTGAAGCTGATCCCCCCGGCGTCGCCGGCGCCGGTGAAGGCGAGCGTTACGGGAGATGAGCCCGCGAGGGCGCTGATCTCGACGTCGTAGGCTTTCGCCGCCGAAGGGCTGTACGCGGCGTCAAGTTTGAACAGATCCTGCACCGTGACGTCGTCGCGCAGCCCGTCGAAGAGCTTCCCGAACAGTCCGGAGGAGATGCCGCCGCCGAGTTGGGTTTTGAAGTTCCCGGCGTTGCTTTTGATGTGATCCGCGAGCTCGAGCCAGAACAGGTCGCCGCCTTTCAGCCCCGTTGTCGGGGTTGAGGTTGAGTTCACGGTCACGGAGGAGTTCATCGTGAGGTTTACGGTATATGTTGTTGTCGTCGGGATGAAACTCCCGATGTCGATGCTGTCATTTCGGCTGCTGTCTTCCCCGTTTTCGTCGGTTCCGGGGAATTCGTCAAGCGGCGTGATGTTTTCATCGATCTCCTGTTCCCCGCTGCGGACGATGAGTCCTTCGCCCGCCCCGGTGAACGTCACGTTTTCAAGCACGATGTCCTCGCGCGAGAGGTCGTCGCCGAGTATTATGCTCCCGGATATTTCGCAGTCTTTCAGCACGACGCCGGGGACGCGCACGATGACTATGCCGTCCGCTTTGAATGTGTATTCTCCGGGTTCTGTGATGAATACATCGACTATGTTGTACACGATCTGCGCGCTTTCCGCGCGCGTCACGATGTTCTTCAGCCCGAGCTTTCCGTCCTCATAGCCGCGCAGATACCCGGCCTTGACGAGCGCCGCCACGCTGTCCCGCGCCCACGGGGCGATCTCTCCGCTGTCGGCGTATACGCTCAGGTCGGCGTCGGTGTCCGTCAGGCCGAACGCCCGAGCCGTCACCACCGCCATCTGCTCGCGTGTTATCGCTCCGTTCGGGTCGAGCTTGCCGCCGCCGTCGCCTTTGAACAGTCCTATGCCGACAGCGATGGACATCTCATTGTAGTACCACGCGTTTTTGTCCACGTCCGTGAACTCTCCGATGTCGGCGCTCGTTTTCGTCGCGCCGAAGGCGCGCACGTACATCGCCGCCATCTGCGCGCGCGTCATCGTGCCCTGCGGGTTGATTTTTCCCCCGTCCCCCTGCAGCAGTCCGTTGTCGATTGCCGCCGCGATCGCGTCGTGCGACCAGTCGTCCGGGATGTCCGTGAAGTCAGCCTCCGACAGCGCGGACGCCGCGCCCGCGGCGGTCAGGAGCATAGCTGCGGACAGTAGTATCGCGAATAGTTTTTTCATGGTCTTTTTGCCTCCGTTTTTTTATGAATACCGGCTTAAAAAGTATGATTTTTTTAAGCTCTTTTCTTCTTCATACGCTTGCTTGATGTCTGCCGCGGCGCTCGTGTCGCCGCCTGTTTCTTTCAAAACCGCTTCGAGCTCTCCGATGATCTCTCCCATACGCGCGTCGCAGGTTTTTTCCAGCTTCGATACTTCGCCGATGTACCGGGCGGCGATCTCCCGCTTTTTCGCCGATGTGCGATCTTCCTCCGGCAGGGCGGTGTATTCCGCTTTCGCGGCGTCCAAGATGCCGTCGATTTGCCCCGTCATTGTCTCCCGCAGGATGTACACCTCGGCGATAAGCGCCGCGGCGCGCGCGGGTGCCGCGGCTTCCGCGTTCGGAGGCGCCCGCGACTCGCCCCCCTCCGTTTCTCCGACTCCGCTGTCTGCCGGATCCGGGCTTGTTTCCCGCGCGGGCGGACTCAGAAGCCTCCCTGCGGCTTCTTCAGCGCTCATATCCCCGCGGCGGAGTTGCTCTTTCTCTTCCTCTGTCGGCTGTCTTACGGAAACCTCCGGCAGTTTCTCTAAGATTTTCGCCGTGTCCGCTTCCCGTTCCTCCAGTTTTTCCTCCAGTTCCTCCCGCGTGAAGCTCCGTGATACGACGAAGGCGCGGATGTTCTCCCGCAGCGTCGCCGCGACGACCGCCGCCGCGAGAATCAGCGCGCCGAGCGCGCCGAGCGAAACTTTCAGCCACATCTTCCTTTTTCGCATAGCGCGCGTCCCCCCTCCTGCGGTCTTTTCCCGGCTCCGCCTATGTAACCGTTTTCGGAAACTGTTGCATTGACGCTTTTCTTTTTGCGGCGCCGGGGTTTTGCCCCGGCGTTTTTTGCGTCCGGAAGCGGGCGGCGGCGGCCGAGGCGTCATTACGCCTTGGGAATACAGGGCAAAACGCGTATGCAACAGTTTCCGAATAGTGTTACATTGGCGCCCCTTTTTTTCCCTCGCTTGCATATTACTATCTTTTTCGGCAAAAATCAAGTATTTTTTTAATTTTTTTCCCGCGCTATCCGCGCGGGCGCGGATTTTCCGGCTTAGCTCTCAGTTCCAACTTTAAGCGTCTATCGCGCGGGCGGCGCGAGCGACAGGCACCGTACTTGTGACAGCAACGCGGCTCCGACGGCGGCGATAAGCACGTCCGGCACGCACCACGACGCGTTGTACACAATCGAATACTCCCAGACGCCCATATTCTCCGGCACATAGGCACCCCACACAAGCACTCCGGACAGGACACTGCACAGCAGGCGCGCAAACCCCGTGATCGCGATCCCCGCCGTGACGCCGAGGACGCCTCTCCCGATTCCGCGGGCGATGCCGCCGGTGACGCCGATCGCGGTGTATGCCGCCGCATAATCGAGCAGCGCGCACAAAATCATAGCCCCCGCCGTCGCGGCCGGCACAGCCGCGACGTTTTCAAGTCCCAGCAAAAGCTGAGTTGCGCTGTAGGCGAGCGCCGTGAGGACGCCCCGCCCGATCCCGTGCCTCAGACTCACGGCTGTCACGGGCAGTGTGGAAAACCACGAGACCGAGCCGCCGAACGGCATTTTCGGTCCGGGCAGCATCGATAGGATCACGGACATCGCGATCATGAGGGCGCACTCCGCGAGCACACCCGCGCGGGACATTTCGGACGGTGATTTCATTTTGTTGTTCCTCCGTTTAAGTAATGATTTCCCGATCCGAGGAAAAACAAAACCGCGCCGCGCTGTACACGAGAATTACGGTACGGCACGGCGCGGAACGGCGCAAAGCGACGATATGTTTCCTACGCCGGCATTACCCGGATCAGGTTCGAGGGTCCGGGGCCGCTTTTAACCCCATCTCAGCCGGAAAAGCATCCGGCACCCCTTTGTCGCGTTGATATTACCACGCGCGCGGGCGGCTGTCAACGGTAATTCCGCCGGAGTTTGAATTTTCGCGAATAATGCGGTATACTGCCGTTATCTTAACCGCGCCGCCCGGCGAAGATTACTCCGTCTCCTTCGGCGACGGCTCTGACGCCAACAGCCGCCGCGCCTCGGAAATGACGGACGATCTTTTGCGCTTCGCCGAGGGCTATGAGGACAGA
>JAITKI010000001.1 GCA_031278515.1 Oscillospiraceae bacterium
TACCTCGTACTCGCTCCACTTCTCTATTGCCGCCTCTCCCCAGTGTCCTTCCGTGTCCGGATACCGGGCCGCCGACGCCGTGACCGCCATGCCAAGCAGCATTGCGGCGCTCAGCGCCAGCGCCAGAATTTTCGCCGGGATCTTTGCCGAGAGTCTGGAATCTTTACCCTGCATTTTCAACCATTTCGCCTCCAAAAATATAGTCCGCCCGGACTTCGCGGCGCGAAGTCCTCGGGCGAACCGGCAAAAAACGAGCGCGCAGGGAACACGGGCAATTTTGCCCGTTACCTACGCGCCCAAAATATACGCGCCGTACCGCTATGTACACAAGTGCAAAATACGGAATCAGCGCAACAACTTCCGGCATTATTGCGGAACCCCCGCGCCCTGCCACAGTCCGGAAGGAGATTGTAAACACAGAGTGAAACGTGTATACTACTCTATGCTGTGGCGGCGGGAAATCCGTGCTCGTAGGCTGTTTGTTAACATCGTCCCTACTTGCGTCGTGCGGTGTTGCTAGCGCTGCACGACTGCCGCGGCCCGTTTTCACCGGTCTCGCGGCAGTATTCTATAACATTTTACAGCGACGTGTCAAGTATTTTTTTGAAGAATATTAGTATTTAAGGTAATAGTTTGCAACACGCCGTCGTATCTTGTCGCAGAAGCGCCTTGCGGCGCGCGTCTCCCGTCCGGAGCGCGGACGGAAGGCGCGCGCCGCAAGGCCTTCTCAGCGAGCCGCGCACGGCGAGAACCAATCCTCGTTACTCGTTTGTGATGGCGAAGCCATCACAAACGAAATTATTCAACACAGCTGATTCTTGACAAGCCTTGGGACATCGTGATATACTCAAGTCGCGCGGTCGCCGTGCCGCGCGGATTCGGATTTGTTCACGGCGGCTTTTTCGAGACTCCGCCCTTACGGAAAGCCCGACAGAGAACGCGCGCCGCGGCTGAGAGCGCGTGGAGGGTGAGTAGCGGGCAGGGGAACGCTCGGAGTGAAAAGCGCACATCTGAATATTTTGAGCGGGCGCGGCATACGCGCCAACGCGGGTGGCACCGCGGGCTGTCGGCGGTCGTTTCGACTGATTGGCGCCCGTCCCGGGAATTATAATAGTATAATTCCCGTTTTTTTATGCTTGTGGGCGGCCGCGCGGGGGACACTTTTGGATGCGGCGCGTGAAGCTGTCCGCAAGCGGCGATGATTGAATCAATTCGTTTGTCACAGCCCCGGCCGTAACAAACGAGTAACGAGACATGGATCTCGCCGTGCGCGGCTCGCAAAGAACATTTTTCGAGGAATAAATCCCCGGAAAATCCGAAATGTGATAATCTTTGCATAGTTATATAGGTGTCCCCGCGAAGTCGAAGGACTTCACGCACTCCTGCGCAAAAATTCTTTTCGCCTACGTCGAAAAGGACGGGAAAGCGAAAACCACCGCAAGCGAAATTATTCTGATTGTGAAAGGATTGACGGATTGATGTTGAGAACACATACGTGCGGCGAGCTGCGCCGGGCGGATATCGGACGGGAGGCGCGACTGTCGGGCTGGGTCGAGTCCATACGCGATCACGGCGGGGTAAAATTCGTCGACTTGCGCGACGGCGCGGGCGTAACGCAGATAGTGCTGCACGACGACGGAATGCTGCGCGGCGTGAACCGCGAGGCCGTCATATCCGTGACGGGTACCGTCAGGGAGCGCTCCGAAGATACGGTAAACCCCAAGCGGGAAACGGGATATGTCGAGGTTCTCGCCGACTCGCTTGAATTGCTCGGCGCGTGCCGCGCAATGCTGCCGTTTGAGATCGCCGAGTCGCGCCAGACGCGGGAGGATGTGAGACTGAAGTACCGCTACCTCGACTTGCGAAACCCGGAGCTGCGCCGCAACATCGAGCTGCGCGCGCGCGTAATCAGTTCCCTGCGCGCCCGCATGGAGGGACTTGGTTTTCTTGAGATACAGACGCCGATCCTCACGGCGTCGTCCCCGGAGGGCGCCCGCGACTACCTAGTGCCGAGCAGGAAGCACAGCGGCAAGTTCTACGCGCTCCCGCAGGCGCCGCAGCAATTCAAGCAGCTGCTCATGGTGGCGGGTTTTGATAAATACTATCAAATAGCGCCGTGCTTCCGCGATGAGGACGCGCGAGGCGACAGGTCTCCCGGTGAGTTCTACCAACTCGACTTCGAGATGGCGTTCGCGGAGCAGGAGGACGTGCTGCGCGTGGCCGAAGAGGTGCTGTACGGCGTGTTTACGGAGTTTGGCGGCAAGGACGTGACACCCCCGCCGTTTAAGCGGATACCGTACGCGGAGGCGATGCTGCGGTACGGAACCGACAAGCCGGATTTAAGAAATCCGCTCGTCATACGCGATCTCACAGAGTTTTTTTCAAACGTCGAGTTTCCGCTTTTCAAAGGGAAACCGGTGCGCGGAATCGCGGCGGACTGCTCCGGCAAGCCGCGCAGCTTCTTTGACGCCTCGCTGAAATTCGCGTTGGAGATCGGGATGAAAGGATTGGGATATGTAACGCTGACGGACGGGCGTCTGAAAGGACCCATCGGCAAATTCCTGACGGACGACCGGCGCCGGGAGTTGATAGAGGGACAGGAATTGCGCGAGGGCGAGACACTTTTTTTCATCTGCGACGCCGCCGACGCTGTTGACAAGCTGTCGGGCGGGATCCGCTCGTGGCTCGGAGAAAACCTCGGACTTATCGACGCAGACGCGTTTGATTTTTGCTTCATAGTCGATTTCCCCATGTACAGCCGAAACCCTGAGACCGGGGGATATGAATTTACGCACAACCCGTTTTCCATGCCGCAAGGGGGCGAGGACGCGCTGGACGGCGACCCGGAGCGCGTCCTCGCGTGGCAGTACGACGCCGTGTGCAACGGCGCCGAACTGGCGTCCGGCGCGGTGCGCAACCACAGTCCGGAGGTTATGAAGCGCGCTTTTGAGATCGCCGGCTACACGGAGGACGAGCTTGAGCGGAAATTCGGAGCGCTGTACACAGCGTTTCGGTACGGCGCGCCCCCGCACGCGGGCATGGCGCCGGGTATCGACCGCATGATCATGCTGCTTGCCGGAGAGGATACGATACGCGACGTTACGGCCTTCCCGCTCAACGGAAACGCGCAGGATCTCATGCTCGGGGCGCCCGGAGAGGTGACGGCCCGGCAATTGCGTGAGGCAAACATCAAGGTGGCGTGCAACTAGGGCGGAACAAAGTTTGAAAGGGATGGTCACACTTTATGATAACGTATGACGAGCTTAGGAAGATAGCGGCGCTCGCGAAGCTGTCTCTCGACGGCGACGATGTAGGGACGCTGACCGCCGATATCGGGGACATAATTGAATTTGCCGACGCGGTGGCCGGCGCGGATATACCGGATATCGAGGAAGCGGGCGCGGAGGAGCGGTATCCGCTGCGGGAGGACGCGCTCGCAAAATCCTCGGACAGAGACGACATCCTCCGGAACGCGGCCCGGAGCCGCGACGGCTACTTCGTCGCGGGCAAGACAGGAAGGCGCGCGGATTGAAACGAGTGGGAACTGC
This sequence comes from Oscillospiraceae bacterium, assembly GCA_031278515.1. Taxonomy (GTDB): domain Bacteria; phylum Bacillota; class Clostridia; order Oscillospirales; family Oscillospiraceae; genus JAISBX01. Next base: position 3,549 of record JAITKI010000001.1, read on the forward strand.
CGTTAAAAATGCGTTTTGCCTGCCGGCGGACAGGGCGGACACGGCCTTTCATGGTCGTTTTGTGCCTGAAATAAGACGAAAGGCGTGGTCATAAACATGAGTTTTTGTGGACTCAAGGAGACGTCCCGGGCGTTGCGCGCGGGTAAGATTTCATGCGTCGAGCTCACGCGCGCGTATCTCGACGCGGCCGAGCGCCGCAACCCGGAGCTGCGCGCGTTCATATCGATCACGGAGGATACGGCGATGCGGCAGGCGCGGGACGCGGACGCTCGGCTGCGCGAGGGCGGCGAGACGTCCGAACTTCTCGGGGCGCCGTTTGTCCTGAAAGACAACATTTCCACTGCGGGACTGCGCACGACATGCGCGTCCCGTATGTTGGAAAATTATGTACCCATATACGACGCCGCTGTCTGGGAACTGCTGCGCGCGGAGGGAGCCGTACTCATCGGTAAGGGAAACATGGACGAGTTCGCGATGGGCTCTACAAACGAGACGTCGTACTTCGGAGGCGCGCGCAATCCGCGCGACGCGTCGCGTGTGGCCGGAGGGAGCTCGGGCGGCGTCGCGGCGGCTGTCGCGGCGGGACTGGCCGTATACGGCATAGGTTCCGACACGGGCGGCAGCATACGCCAGCCGGCGTCGTTTTGCGGCCTTGTGGGATTGAAACCGACATACGGCGCAGTGAGCCGTTACGGGCTCATAGCATACGCGTCGTCGTTTGACCAGATCGGCCCGATCGCGCGGAACGCGCGCGACGCCGCGACGGTCTTCGACGCCATATGCCGGCGCGATGAGCGCGACATGACCTCGCGAGGGCGCGAGGGCGTGTCCGGCGCGATGACGGGCGACGTTGGCGGACTGCGCGTCGGCGTCGCGCGGGAATTTTTCGAGAATCTGCCGGCCGACATCGACAGGGCTGTGAGAGACGCCGCGAGCATGTTCGAGAGCGCGGGCGCCGAGCTTGTGGAGGTGGATTTCCCTCTCCTTAAATACAGTCTGCCGGCGTACTATATACTGGCCTGCGCGGAGGCGTCGTCCAATCTGGGACGCTATGACGGACTCCGATACGGTTACAGAACCGAGGAGTACGCCAATCTCGACGAGTTTATACGCCGCACGCGCAGCGAGGGCTTCGGCGCCGAGGTCAGGCGGCGCATACTGCTCGGGACATACGTCCTGTCCGCGGGTTATTACGACGCGTACTACAACAAGGCGCAAAAGCTGCGCGCGGCCATAAAGAACGATTTCAGGGAGATATTTACGCGCTGCGACTGTCTGCTCACGCCCACGGCGCCGGTTACGGCGCTGCCGTTCGGCGGCGCGCTGAGTCCTGTGGAGACATATCAGACGGACATATGCACCGTACCCGTGAATATAGTGGGCGCGCCCGCCGTATCCGTCCCGTGCGGTTTTGACGGGAACGGCCTGCCGATAGGTATGCAGCTTATCGGGGACGCGTACCGAGAGGATTTGCTGCTCAACGCCGCGCTGGCCTTTGAGGAACTGACGGATGGAAAATATCTTGTGGCGCCTGACGGGGGGATGTAAGGTTGAAATAAATTCAACCTTGCGGGAAAAATGGTCGTTTTGTGCGTGAAATAAAACGAAAGGCATGGTCATAAATATGAAATGGGAGAGCGTGATAGGGCTGGAGACGCACGTGGAGTTGTCTACCAGGACAAAGATATTCTGCGGGTGTACGACGGACTTCGGGGGAGAACCGAACACGCATTGCTGCCCCGTGTGTACGGGACAGCCGGGCAGTCTGCCGGTACTCAACAGGACCGCTGTGGAGTACGCCGCGCTGGCCGGACTGGCGCTCGGATGCGAGATACACACAAGGTCGATAATGGCGCGCAAGCACTACGTGTATCCGGATCTGCCAAAGGCGTATCAGACATCGCAATTTGACAGACCGCTCTGCACGGGCGGCGGCGTCACACTGTCAAACGGGCGTCGGATCGACTTGACGCGCATCCACATTGAGGAGGACGCGGGTAAACTGGTTCACACCAACAGCGAACTGATGATCGACTACAACAGGGGCGGCGTACCGCTCATAGAGATAGTGACGGAGCCGGATTTTCGCAGCGCCGCCGAGGCCGTGGAGTATATGGAACGTCTGCAAACCACGCTGCGGGCCATCGGGGTGTCGGACTGCCGTATGCAGGAGGGCTCCATGCGGTGCGACGTGAACATCTCGCTGCGCCGCCCGGGAGATACGGCGCTCGGAGTGCGTTCGGAGGTGAAAAACCTCAACTCCTTCACCGCCGTGGCGGCGGCCATCGAGTATGAGTACGGCAGACAGGCGGAACTCCTGGAGGCCGGCGAGCTTGTCATGCAGGACACGAGGGCGTATGACGCGAACACGGGCGCCACCGTAAGTATGCGCGACAAGGAGAACGCGGACGACTACAGGTATTTTCCGGAGCCGGACATCGTGCCGGCGGAACTGACGCGCGGCGATATAGAAAGACTGCGCGAGAGTCTGCCGGAGCTGCCGGAGAGCAAGCTGCGCCGCTATACGGAGGAACTCGGCGTGGCGGAGTCCGACGCGCGGCTGCTGACGAAATACCGGCTCGTGTCGGAGTATTTCGAGTGCGCCGCGCGAGTCAGCGGGAGCGCCGGGGCGACGGCGTCGTTCATCGTGACGCAGATGTTTGCGCATATATCAACGGAGTCGGAGCGCGAGCGCTGGTCGCCCAAGGCGGACGCGGAAGCTCTGGGCGAGCTGCTGGGGCTTGTCCGAACGGGAAAGATCAGCCGCGAGACGGCAAAGCGCGCCTACGCGCAGATGGCGGAGAGCGGAGGGCGCGCGTCGGATTTCATATCCGAGGCTGATATGGAGGGTATAAGCGCCGAGGATCTGGCGCGTCTGTGCGGACAGGCCGTCGAGGAAAACCCGAAGCCCGCCGCCGATTTCCGGGCCGGACGCGAGAAAGCGCTCCAAGCGCTCGTCGGCGCCGTCATGCGCCAAACGCGCGGACGCGCCGACGCGAAGGCCGTGGAGGCCCAGCTGCGGGATATATTGCCGGGAGATTGACGGCCTTATAAAAATTTGCGCCAAAAATTCAGACTAAATTCAGGTTTATGGTTTATAATGACCACGTTGGGTGGCCATCTCAATAATCCATGAACCAGTAGGAAACCTGCAAATTAAAATTTTGACAGGGCAAATGCCCAAAGGAGAATTATGAAAAAACTCGTTTCTACGTTACTTATTGTAACACTGTTGGCGATGTCCGGAATGACGGTGCTTGCTGACCGGCCACAACTGCCTGATACAATTATCATTGATGGCAGGGAGTTTGTTGTAGACGAAGCGGCAAGTGCCGGAAGAAACTCTGCAATTTATGACAATTCACTGTTTATACCGCTTGTCGGGTATACCGTCTTAGGGAGCGATGTTCATATGTACATAGACTACAGCCATGGTCACGGCGGCGACCAGTTTGCTTCAGGCTGGGTACAAACAAACGCGCCGAGTTTCTATGCGCGGGCGGAAGTAAGACTTAATGGCCAGACAGTTGTTACCGGCATAAATACGCAGAATAGTGCAGGTAGCGACATAGCTTATTCGAATACACCTTTAGCTATAGGTATTGACAATAACAGAACAGCAAATATTTTTTATGGGTGGCTATAACCCTTAACTTCGATCAATGATTGGCGTTGGCGGCAAAATGTTGACTACCATACAATGTTTTGCCGCCGGCAACGTCAATAGGGCATCAATTATACGAGGTGAGTAAGCATGTTTCGTTTAATAAAACCAATTTATATTTTTATCACTATAGCACTGTTGGTTATTATGGCAGCTTGTTCCACTGCAAAGGACGTGGAGCAAGTATCTGCCGGGGGTGAACCCGTCGTAGCAAAGGGTGTGGAGCGGGTATCTGCCGGAGGTGAACCCGTCGCAGCAAAGGGCGTGGAGCAAGTATCTGCCGGAGGTGAACCCGTCGCAGCAAAGGGCGCCGAGAGTGTACCAGTTATAGAAAGTTCCGAAGATTATTATAATTATATTGCCGGTTTGCCGAAATTTGAAGCGTATTATCAAATTGTATTTGAATTTGGAAATCTTCCCGATGGTATAGAAAGCGCTCCGATTGATGATATTTTGAATATGTACGACGAATTGAACACGGTTTTTGACTGTGTAAATATTCGGTATGGTCGTCCTATTGAATATATTGGATTTTATGACGGCGACACAAAATTTGTTGATAGAGACGATTGGTATCGAGCTGGCGGCAGTGACATGGGATTCCCAGATCCACTTAACAGGGTTTGGAGTGACGTCGACGGAAATGAACATATGACGACCCCAATAAGGACGGTTATCCTATGCGAGAACTCATTTGGTCGTTTTGACAATTATATTGCGGCCGGCAGAAATCTTCAAATTTCTGATTTTAAGCACACGGCGGCGGATGAACCGATTCCTGTTGTACTTGGCAGCGCGTATCAGGGCGTCTATGATATTGGCGACGCGCTGACATTTACGTATTTGTCAGTAGATATGGATTTTGAAGTCGTTGGCTTTTATGAACCAGGACTTTCCTTTTATATGGGGCCGGGTGCGCAGCAGTATGTGGAGATGGATTACTCCATTATTATGCCAAACTATATTCCTGCATACGAACCAACTAGCGCTGCTGTCGCTGCTCAACAGGGTTTTCACGTCGCTGAATTGACATCTGTTGACATATCCATTTCTGAGTTGATATCAGAAATAAATGACGAGACGCACGAGCGTTATTTTGCCCTTGTTGAAGAAATAGCTGAACGAAATAATCTTTCAGGCATGTATATGTCGCCGCTCTGGCCGGTGGGATATGTATTCCCCAATTAATTTGCACAGCACCTCATTAACGACTCATGCAAGAATCGTGCGTATGGTTCGGACGCCAAAAATTCAGATTCAATTCAGGTTTATGGTTTATAATGACAACGTTGGGTGGCCATCTCAATAAATGGTTCGAGTGTCAAAATATCGAATTTTCGATTCATTTGCCGCGTTGCCATGGAAACAGACCGTTTCGCTCGGTTTTGTGCCTTGCAGCGCAGCGGAAAGGCATGGTCATAACAATGAATAACATCACAAAGAGATCTTTCAGGGGGCGTGCTGTCGCGTTACTGGTAATGTTAACAGCTCTGCTTTCCATCGTTAGTTCGGCTCCGGCTCCGGTTTCGGCTGACAGCTTTGTCTCCGAACCAACGGAAAGCGCACTGAACGTAATCGGTCGCTTGACCTTCACATCAGAAGAACCTCAATGTAACGACGGACTTAGCGAAATACTTCAAAGTGATCTTGGTGATCTTGAGGAATCGGCATTAGCACAAGGACGGATTATCAGTGTCGTACCCGTAAGCGACCTGGCACAAAGCATCCAAGAAATTGTTGAAATCAGCGATAATGATACACGATACGCTGTGATTGAGACTATAACCGATGAAGAGACATTAATGTCAATTGCGGCTGATGAGAGTATTAACGAGTCGGAAGCAGGGGAACTCGTCGCCAGGGAAATTATATCCATATTGCCTGCGGATGCTTTTCAGAACATAACACAGTCCGGAAATCCGGAACCTCAACCGGGTCCCGCGTCCCCTACCATTGAAAACGTCACATTGCTTGGACACGCATGGTACTATTCCGATCAATACACGCCGTATCAAATTTATGGTCCAAGCACGTTTTCAAATACTGTATCGAAAACCGGTTCGTCTTCATGGAATTACAGCGGGAGTTTGGGCATAAAGAGCGTGGTTGAGGCGAAAGTTGGATATACGATCGGCGTCTCCAGAACAGTTTCCTCAACTCATACTGTTCAAATCCCCGCCGGACAGTACGTTATGATTAAAGTGTTTAATTTTTATACAAAGCACAGTTTTGATTTATATCAAGGCAGTTACACCGGTACATATGAAACTTGGTATCCAAATAGTGGATTGCGCATAACCAATGATTTCTATAGCGCATAGCGCCTGTGCGATATCGAAGTCCTCACAAACGGAATGATTCGAGCGGAAGCGTAAAAATTCAGATTCAATTCAGGTTTATGGTTTATAATGACAACGTTGGGTGGCCATCTCAATAATCCATGAATTTATTAGGAGGAAAATTGTGAAAAGGAAGCTGATATCAATTCTGCTGGCGCTGTGCGTGACGGCGGGCGTCGTCGTATCGTTGGGCGCTGCGGCGGCACAGGACAACGTTGCGGGCGAACCGGCGAACGCCGTCGATCAGGAGGACATCGCCGCTCCTGATTGGGAGGATGCTGTTGCGACTGAGGCGGACGCCGCTGAGGATGAAGAAGCGGCGACGCCAACAAGCGTACCTGCCGAGTATCCGGTTGAGTTGTCAAACGGCAATATCACATATGACGACGTGAGTAATTTTACGGTGTACCCATCGGACCCCCCGACGATTGCTTACATTGTGCCAGCGACGGAACCGGCAAGCAGACCTGCCGACGCTTCGTACGAATCGCCGGATTTGAGCAACGCCATACATGACACAATACTGCGCGGCAATAATGTACCCACGCAGACGACGACGCTGCCGCATACTGCGAGCGGAACAATATCCAACTACAGCTACACGAATTACAAATTCAAACCACGCAGCACCGGCGAAATAAATACGTCGTTTACCGGTACAATAAGCTCCGGAACGGCGACGGTGGAGATCAATTTATACGATTGCAACTCGGGACAGGTTGTGGCGTCGTACTCGCTGGGTAGCGGCTCGGGTTGGACCAACAACGTAAGATTGTGGTACAATCTGGATACTTCGCACTACTACTGCTTCAGGGTGAATAAAAGCACCCCAAGCAATTCGCTGACATTTACTTTGGTTTGCTCATGAGAATGGCAGACGTCACATTCCCAATCTAACCGAACGGTAATTATTCGGAACTATGAAATAAGCCGCCTAACTACGCGGAGAGGGGATTGGCGCAAGCCTTTCCCCTCTTCGAATAATTTCGTTTGTGATGGCTTCGCCATCGCAAACGCGTCACGGGAGCAGGGATCTCGCCGTGCGCGGCTCGCAAAGAGCATTTTCCGAGGAATAAATCCCCGGAAAATGCGGAATATTACAATTTTTGCATCGTCGCACGAGACGCACTCCTCGCAAAAATTCTTTTCGCCTACACCGAAAAGGACGGGAGAGCGAAAATCGCTACAAACGAAATGATTCCTCTTCGCGCTTATTGTGAGGTGTTTTCGTGAGAATACTGCTGATCGAGGACGAAAAATACATAGCTTCCGCCGTGGCGGAGCGCCTGAAAAAAGACCGCTGCGCGGTCGATCTCGCCCTCGACGGCGATTACGGGCTTGACTGCGCGCTGACCGGCATATACGATGTCGTCATACTCGACGTCATGCTCCCGAAAAAAGACGGATTTGCCGTCTTGAAAGAACTCAGAGCCGGCGGCGTCACGACACCGGTTATTTTGCTCACCGCGAAGAGCGAAGTAGCCGACAGGGTAAGAGGACTCAATCTCGGCGCGGACGACTATCTCGTAAAGCCGTTCCATATGGACGAACTGCTGGCACGCGTCCGGGCGCTGTCACGTCGGCCGCCGGAATTCCATCAGGGCGGCGCTCTCGCCTGCGGCGATATTGAACTCGATCCGCGCGCGCTCACTCTGCGCCGTGGGACAAGTGCAGCCGCGCTCACGCCGAAAGAGGCGCAAATTCTGGAAGTGCTGGTCGCGCGCCGTGAAACCGCCGTGTCAAAGGACGCCATCATAGAAAAAGTGTGGGGATATGACGTGGACGCCGAGGACAACAACGTGGAAAAGCATGTCTCGTCGCTGAGAAAAAAGCTGGCGCGGATCGGCTCTGAGACATCCATACACACCGTGCGCGGGGCAGGCTACCGACTGATTGCGGGGGCGAGGCAGTGCAATTCAGAAAGCTGAGGAACAGGATTTTCGCGCTTAGCGCCGTGGCTGTGCCGGTTGTGATGTTCGCGGCGTTTTTGGCTGTCTACGCGGCGGCGCGTATCGGCGTTGAAGCGGAAAACGCGCGCGATCTCAAGAGCGCCGTGTCCGGCTCAAAGCTGCCATACGCGGCGGAAAGCGGAGAGGAAATTCCGGACGAGGGCGGCGGCGCGGCGGATGAGTTGCCGGCGTTCGAGATCCTGGCGGACAAAAATATGGACGTCATTGAGACGCGCTCTCCCTTTGATTTTGACGACACCGTCTACAGCGAGGCGTGCGCTCTCGCGATGGGCGGCCCGGATTTCGGCGCGCTTGTGACATTCGCGGACAAGACGTGGATGTATGACGTCTCTCACATCCAGACAGCGCGTCCGTCGCCGACGACGCCGATGCCGGCCCCGGCTGAGCCGGAGCCGGCGCCTCCGACATCCGCCCCGGCTCAGCCGGAGCCGGCGCCTCCGACATCCGCCCCGTCGCCGTCGGCGACGGACGCTCCCAATCCCGCCGCGAACGGACGGGACGCAGCCGTCCCCGCCGGGATTGAGTCCGCGGAGAGTCCCGCCGAAAGCCGTTTTGTGATCACATTTCTCGACGTGACCGAATCGCGGGCCGCGTTAGCGCGTATGCTGGCCACCTTTTTTTCTGTCGGCGCGCCCCTGCTGCCGGTAATATTTTTCATCAGCCTCATTTTCGCCAACCGATCCGTCAAGCCCGCGAAGGTCGCGTGGGAGCGCCAGCGCCGGTTTATCGCGGATGTCTCGCACGAGATGAAGACGCCGCTCACCATCATGACCGCCAATTATGACGTCGTCGCGGCGAATGAAAGCGAGACGGTAGGGGAACAGAAGCAGTGGCTTGACGCCATGCGGGCCGGAACGGACAGGCTTACAAAGCTGATAAACAGTCTGCTCACAAGCGCCCGAATGGAAGAAGAGGGCCTGGAAACCGCCGATTCGCCGTTCGATTTCGGGGCGGTCATATCCGGCGTCATGTCGCAGTTCGACGCGGCGGCGCGCGCGCGAAGCATAATCGCCGCATCCTCCGCGCCGCAGAGTCTCATCATTCGCGGCGATGCGGAGATAACGCGGCAGGTGTTTGAAATTGTCTATGAGAACGCCGTAAAGTATACGGACGCCGGGGGGGATATAAGCGTCGCGCTTAAAAGCGACAGGAGGCGCGTCGTGTGCTATGTGGCCAACAGCGGCGCGGACATATCAAAAGACGATTTGCCGAAGCTCTTCGACAGGTTTTACAGAACCGACGCTTCCCGCTCGCGCGAGGGAGGCGGATTCGGACTCGGGCTGTACATAGCGAGGGCGGCTATGCGACGGCTTGGCGGCTCGATCAGCGCGACCCTGGCCGACGGCGGCGTGATAACGTTTAAGCTCGTGTTTCCCGCGCGCCGCGGACTATTATCGGCTGTTTAGTCTTTTTTCGATAACGCGATGATTCCATGTCACCTTCCGGCGCGGTATGAATATACTGGTGTCGGGAGGTGTTTTTATGGACAAAGAAGCAATCGGCAAGATCGCGAAATATCTGGACGGCGGCGCTGTCGGGAGGATCGGCGAAAAGATGGGCGATCTGGACAGTCTGTTGAATACGGCCGACGTACAGACTGTCAAGGAGAAGATTGAAAGCAGCGGCGTCGATCTTTCGGCGGTGATCAAAAACGGCGACATCGACGCCGTCCGCGGCATTTTCAGCGATATCGCCGCGACAAGCGAGGGCGCCCGCATTGTAAAAAGTTTGCGAGACATACTGGGATCGGCGTGACGCGTGAATGTCGGGGGAGGGTATTGCATTGGGCGGGTTAGAGGATAAACTGCGCGAGATACTGTCGTCGCCGGAGGATATGCGAAAGCTTGCGGATATTGCCGCGAGTCTGTTCGGGAATGCCGCGCCGCCGTCCGGCGCGGACGGCGGAGACGGCGGAGTTCCCGGGGACGGAGGAATCGGCGGCGCGTCCGCGCCCGACGGCGTTCCAGCCGCAGAGGAACCGGCGGGGATGGCTATCGCCCCGGAGATGCTCGGCGTTATTACGAGGGTCATGGGCGCGTACGCGTCCGGCGGCGGCGACGGCGACAAAAACGCGCTGCTCGGCGCTATCAAACCATACCTCAACAGCAGCAGACGGGAATACATGGACAGGGCCGCGGAGATAGTCAGATTCACGCGCGTCGCCAAGGCCGCGCTGGGTGAGTTTTCGGGAGGCGGCCATGTATAACAGGTATATAGGCAATACCGGCAAATACTACAGGGTGGACGACGCGCCGCCCCGGCCGGACGGCGAAGCGGACGGTGTCCGCCGGGACGCGCGGAGGGAACCCGCCGCCCCGCCCCAGGTCTCGCCCCCACCCCCGGCGTCTCCGCCGGCCGCGGCCGCGACAGTCTCTCTGCCGGTCGGCGCCGACTCGCTCCGGAATCTGCTCAAATCGCTCGCGCCCTCCGGCGTGGATATCGGCGACATCATCCTGCTGCTCCTGCTCGCCTTACTGTATATCGACAGCGGAGACGACGAATTCCTTGTGACTTTGGGCTTCATGGTATTCGCCATACTCAAAAAGCCGACGTGAGGTCGAGGTCTATGATGGTTCGGGCAGCGCGCTGCCGCCGCCCGGCAGGTCGAAAGCGCGCTCGTCCTGCTCGCCGACGCTGCAAGCGCCCGCCGTCATCTTATATATCAACGTGTCGCCGTCGTATTGCTCGGCGGCGACTATGAGACCGAGCTCCGGAGATACGTAACAGCGCGTCACGTACCCAAGCGCGCCGGAGCGGAATTCGGCAAACAGGACGAGCGCGCCCGCGTACTCCACGTAGCCCGCGTCCGTGAGCTCGCCCCTGTCGAGCGAGAGTATGTCCTCATACGTTATGAGCATCTGATATTCATCCGCCGTCCGCCTCGCGTCGCCGGCGGAATCGCGGGCGCCCGCGTAAGGCGCCGCGTCGCCGTTATACCATATATACAGCGTATCGTCCGTCACGACGATATTTTTCACGGCGCCGCCGCCGGAGGATGAATGCATGGCGGTCACGCCGTCCATGACGGTTACGCCTATGTTGTAGGCGGCGTTGCCGCCCCGCCAGAAGCTCTCCGCCATTATATCGCGCGAGTACGACTCGGGACGCCTGAGCATCCTTATGACGTCCTGAATGTTATCGACGGTGACGTCGACGCGCGTCATGCCGCTCCGGGCATCGCCCGTCACGTCGCTTGATTGCTGCGGGGGGCTGTCCTGCGCGCCGGGAAGGCGAAACTCTCGCGGGCCGTGGAACAGGAGCGAGGACAGCGCCGAGAAGGCGATTATGAGCGCTATGAGCGCGACGCCGCCGATTGTGACGGCGAGCATCCGCCTAGAGCTCATCGCCGTCTCCCGTATCCTCACCGCCCGGCTTTGACGCGCCGCCGCGCGCGTCCCGTCCGTCGCCGTCCCGGCTGTCGGAGTCTCCCGGGCGCGTATCGCGCCGCGCCGTCTTTAATACGAACACGCCGATGACCGCCGCCACGATAAACGCGAGCAGAAATATCAGCGCCCTGACCTCGCCGCTGGCCGTGAGTACTACGGCGGCAAGCCCGAGCGCCGTGCTGATACAGTATAATATGGCGACCGCCTGCTTTTGCGTCAGACCCATGTCGATGAGCCTGTGGTGTACGTGGCCCCTGTCGGAGGCCCACGGTTTTTTACCCTGCGCAACGCGCCTGACGGTGTTGAAAACGACGTCGAAGATCGGGAGCGCGAGTATCAGAAACGGCACGGCAAAGGAGATAATCGCGTAGAACTTGAATAGCCCGATGACGGACATCGTAGACAACACGTACCCGAGCAGGAGCGCCCCGGTGTCGCCCGCGAATATTTTCGCGGGATTTATGTTGTACGGCATAAATCCGATGCACGCGCCGGCGAGCGCCGCCATAATGATAGCCGTGTTGCCGTTGGCCACGATGAGCGCTATGACGAGCATTGTGATAGACGCTATGCCGGACACGCCGACGGACAGTCCGTCAAGTCCGTCAATCCAGTTCACGGCGTTGGTGATCGCGACAATCCAGACGACGGTCAGCGGCGCCGCCGCCCAGCCCAGATTGATGTAATCGACGCTCGATACGACGATGGGGTTTGACAGGACGTCTATCACGACGCCGTGGTACACGGCCACGAGCGCCGCGAACGTCTGGGCGAGGAACTTGACCCAAGGCTTCAAGTCGAGGATGTCGTCAATAGCCCCGATTACGACGACTATGACGCTGCCCAGAAGCACGCCCTGTATCCGCCGCGTCACGTCCGCAAAAAAGACGACGCTCAAAACGAACCCAAGGAAGATGGCAAGCCCACCCTGCCGCGGTATGGGATGGTCGTGCATCCTGCGGTTGTCCGTGGGTACGTCCATGGCGCCGACGCGTTTGGCGAAGCTCTTTACGACGGGCGTCGCCGCGAAACTCATGACGAGCGCCGCGACAAGCGAAATGAACACGTCTGCGATGACGTCCAAACCTATCGGCATATCCTACCCCTTACGCCTTCTCCGCAAAGCCGAGTTTTTTGTACACCTTGCCTAGCGTGCGCCTTGCCCTTTCCGACGCTTTAGCGGCGCCGCTTTTGTATATGGAGGCTAGGTAATCCTTGTTTTTCAGCAGGTCCTCCGTCCGCTCGCGTATGGGGCGCAGAAGTTCCGTGACGGTCTCGCCGACCGCCGTCTTGAAATCCCCGTACCCCTTGCCGGAGAATTCGACCTCTATTTCGCCAAAGCTCTTGCCCGTCGCCGCAGAGTATATCTGCATGAGGTTCGATACGCCCGGCTTCCCGGCCGGATCGTACCTGATATCGGAGCCGCTGTCCGTGACCGCGCGGCGGAAAGCGCGCATGACGGCGTCGGGGCTGTCGAGCAGGTACACGCTCGCTCCGGCGGCGGAGTCGGATTTTGACATCTTGTTCCCGGGATCCTGCAAGCTCATTATGCGCGCGCCCGTCTTTGGGATATATGGTTCGGGTATGGTAAAAACGTCGCCGCAGAGACCGTTGAAGCGCTGCGCTATGTCGCGCGTCAGCTCCAGATGCTGCTTCTGGTCCTCACCCACGGGTACGAGGTCGGCCTGATACAGCAAGATATCCGCCGCCATGAGCACCGGGTATGTGAACAATCCGGCGTTTACGTTCTCGGAATTCTTCGCGGACTTCTCCTTAAACTGCGTCATGCGCTGCAACTCTCCGAACATCGTGCAGCACCCGAGCGCCCACGCCAGCTCCGCGTGCTCCGACACGTGGCTCTGGACGAAAAGCGCGCACGTCTCGGGGTCTATGCCGCAGGCGATGTACTGCGCGAGCTGCTGCAGCGTCCTGCGGCGCAGATCCGCCGGATTTTGCCGCACCGTTATCGCGTGCATGTCCGCTATGAAAAAAAAGCAGTCGTACTCGCCGGCGAGTTCCGCCCAGTTTTTGATGGCTCCGAAATACGATCCGAGCAGGAGGTCTCCGCTCGGCTGTATACCCGACAGCAGAGTCCTTCTTTTTTTCAACAAAAATCAATCCTTTCTCAATCCGAGTTCCGACGCCAGCTTCTCGAAGGCCGGCAGGGAGCGTTCGATGACATCCCTCGATACGCAGTACGCTATCCGCGCGTATCCGGGGCAGGCGAAGGAAGCGCCGGGTACCACGAGTATGTTGTATTTTTTCGCGGCCGCCGCGAACGCCGCGTCGTCGCCGTTCGGGGCCGTTACCCACATATAGAACGCGCCCTGCGGGAGGACGTATTCAAAGCCGGCCGATTTCAACCCGTCGCAGAGCAGACGGCGGTTTTCCCCGTACGCCTCTATGTCCGTCTTCTCGTTCAGGCAGCGCGCCACGGCGAGCTGCGTGAGAGACGGGGCGTTCACAAAACCGAGTATGCGCGTGGCGATGCACGCGGCGTCGAATATGAGCGGGTAGTCGTCGATCTCATCCGGAATGACGACGTACCCTATGCGGTCGCCGGGCAGCGACAGGGATTTCGACCACGAGTAGCACACGATCGTATTGCGGTAATATTTGGTGATATACGGGACCTCGGAGCCGTCGTATACGAGTTCTCTGTACGGTTCGTCGGACAGAACGTAAACGGATATTCCAAGCTCGGCCTGCCTTTTCTCCAGCGCGCGCGAGAGCGCCGCTATCGTGTCGGCGGTGTATATCACGCCCGTCGGATTGTTGGGGGAGTTCAGTATGACCGCTTTAGTCGCGGGCGTTACCGCCGCGGCGAGTTTGGCGGGATCCGGCTGAAAGTTCGCGCGGTTGGCGGGAACTACGACAAGTTTGCCGCCGTAGTTCGACACATAATTGCCGTACTCGACAAAATAGGGGGAGATGGCGATAACCTCGTCTCCCGGGTTGAGCAGCGTCTTCAAGACGACGTTGAGACCGCCCGCCGCGCCGGCCGACATGATGATATTCCCGGACGTGAACGACGTGCCGTGCAGCGCGTTCAGATGGCGCGCCACGGCGTCCCGGACGGCCGGGAAGCCGGCGTTTGCCATATAGCCGTGCGCGTATGACGACTCCGCGCCGTTCAGCACGTCCCCGATGGCTCTCCGCACGGCGTCGGGCGGAGGAAAGCTCGGGTTGCCGAGACTGAAATCGTAGACATTTTCACGCCCGAATTCGGCGGCAAGCCTGCCGCCCTCCTCAAACATGGCGCGTATGGCGCTGCCGCTGCGCGTGAGTTCCGCCATTTGCTCTGAAATCATAATAGACACCTCATCTGAATAGACTGCGCCGCAGCCGTCGCCGCGACAATCGAAACCGGATTATTTCGCGTATTCAAACTCCAGATCGTATATACTTACGGCGTCGCCGTCGCGTATGCCCATTTTCTCGAGACGGGCGTACACGCCCGCGCCGCGAAGCGCGCGCTCGAAAAACATCCTCGACTCGGAGTCGGAGAAATTGACGTTTCGCACAAGACGTTCCATCCATTTTCCCTCTATCAGCCACACGCCGTCGCGCGCGGTGATATCGAGCTCGTCCGGCGAGCCGATGTCCGGCGGCGGCGCCGTGTAGTCGGGAATGTATATCTCTGTCGGCGGAAGGTCGGTCAGCATCCGGGCGACGGAATTTATGAGTTCCTGCGTGCCGGCGCCCGTCGCGGCCGAGATCTCAAATATATCGCGCCCGAGACTCGCGGCGCTCTTGCGGAAATTGTCTATGGCGGCTCTGTCCGCTATGTCGCACTTATTGGCGGCGATTACCTGCGGACGACCCGCGAGCTTTTCGCTGTACAGCTTGAGCTCCCCGTTCACGGTTTCAAGATCCGCCGCCGGAGAGCGCCCCTCGCTTCCCGACGCGTCCACAACGTGGATTAGGAGTCTGCACCTGTCGATATGCCGTAGGAAGTCGTGTCCGAGCCCCGCCCCGCCGGAGGCACCCTCGATTATGCCCGGTATGTCCGCCACGACAAACGCGGCGCCGGAGCGCGCGGAGACGACGCCGAGGTTCGGATACAGCGTTGTGAAACGGTAGCTTGCGATTTTTGGGCGCGCCTTCGATACGGCGGAAAGCAGCGTGGACTTGCCGGCGTTCGGCAGACCGATGATCCCCACGTCGGCGAGAAGTTTCAGTTCCAGTACGACCTCCAACTCCTCGCCGGGCATACCGCTCTTGGCGAAGCGCGGCGCCTGACGCGTGGGCGTGGCGAAGTGCCTGTTGCCCCAACCGCCGTTCCCGCCGCGCGCCAGACGGAAATCGGAGCAGTCGCCTGACATGTCGCAGATTATCGCCCCGCTCTCGCGTTCTCGCACGACGGTTCCGGCCGGCACGGAAATAACGAGGTTGCTCCCGTCCTTGCCTGTGCGGTTCCGGCCCGAGCCGTCCGCGCCCGACTCGGCCGCGTATTTGCGTTTGTAGCGGAAATCCATGAGTGTGGACATGCCGGGATCCGCCGTGAGTACGACGTTGCCTCCGCGTCCGCCGTCGCCCCCGTCCGGACCGCCGGCGGGAACGTACTTCTCGCGGCGGAACGACACGGCGCCGTTTCCGCCGTCGCCCGCCTTTACACTTATTTGAGCTTTATCTACGAACATCGCGTTTCCTCTTGATTACGATTCCGGATACGATTCCGGCGTCGGGTGCGATTCCGGCTCCGGCGTCGGCTCCGGCTCCGGCATCGGAGGCTCATAGCCGAGAATCGATTTCAATATCTTTGCCATCTGCGCCCTCGTCAGCCGCGATTCAGGCGCGAGCGCGCCGTCCGCGCCTTCCACAATACCCATGTCCGCGAGCGCGGCGACAGATTCGCGCGCGTAATCCGCGACAGTCTCCGCGTCAGCGAAACGCGACAGACCGGCGGATGGCGACCCGTCCGTCCCGGAGACGCCGAGCTGCGCGAGCGCGCGGTACGCCAGTGTGAACGCCTCTTGACGCGACAGTTCCGAGAGCGGGGCGAAAACGCCGTCCCCCACGCCCTGCGTGACTCCGACGGAGCGCGCCCAGACGACAGCCTCCGCGTAGTAGTCGTCCGTGAACACGTCGGTAAACGCGGTTACGGGTATACGCGCCTCGGGAGCGGTATCCGCGCCGGGTTCCTCAGTCCCGGACGTCTCCGTCTCGGGTTCCGCCGGCGTGTCGGGCGCGAGGGGCGTTTTCGGGCTGCCGGCCGCCCTGTGCAGCATGAGGACAAAGTCGCCCCGCTTCATCGGCGCGTCGGGCGCAAACGAGTCGGGCGTAGCGCCTGTCACGATATCTTCGGCGGCGAGAGCGTATATGTACTCCTTTGCCCAGTGTTCCGACACGTCGTCAAAGCCCTTGACCTCGACATTGACAGTTACCGTCTTGTCCCCGGCGGACACCGTGACAGTACCCGCGCTGGACACTATATCCGCCGCGACAAACAGCCCGTCCGCGTCCACGACGCCTATATCGCCGCTCACGACATACGCGTAGGCGCCGGGCTGCGCCGTCACGGAGCGCCTGTAATACGTGGACGACGGCGTGAGACGCACGTTCTCGCCCGGCCTGACAAACAGCGACGTCAGGCCTGAATTTCCGCCGTCGCGCGTCACCGTGAGAGATGTGGGCGACTTGATGATGTACACCTCGCCCGAGCCGAACGCTCCGCTCGACGGGGAGTAGAGCGCCAGCGTATCTACCCCCGCGTCAGGGCCGGCCGTGTAGCGGACGCCCTCGACGCTGCCAAGCCCGCCCGACGACGACGCCGCCGCGTCGTAGGGTGGCGCCGAGGGCGCGAAACCGCCGTCGCTTGCCGCGAACTCCAGATCAAAAGACGCGCCGGGCAGCGCTATCACCCCGTTGTTACGCAGCGCCAGGCGTCGCGGGACGCCGTCCGGCGCGAGATCCGTGACGAACAGCAGGTATGTCGAACACTTGCGTTCAGCGCCGTCGGAGGGCTTGTTGACAAGAGCGCTGATCTCGTCGCCGGTCAGCTTGACGCTCATCGCGGACGAGCCGCCGCCGTCGAGATTTACCGCCTCGACGCAGCCCTGCCTGAGCATTTCCTCCGCGAGCGCCGCGAGCGTCGCGCCCTCGGAATGTGTGGAACTCCTGCCGTCCAGTACGTACGCGAGGATCGAGCCGTCGCTCTTGACGCCGAGAGCCGTCCGCGGATGCTTGCCGAGCAGCGTCTTGTCCCATGTCTCGGGATCGGTGATGGCGCCGCCCGATATGATGATGTCGCCCCCGCCCGTCGCCCAGCGCGCGTTCCGCAGGTATTCGTCGTCGCATTGTGTCGTCACGGTCACGAGGTCGCCGGGCGCAAACGAGTCGCGGACTCCGGCGTATCCGCCCGCCTCGTCCGCGGAGAGCACGAGATAGCCGTCGCCTATCTCGATGGCTTCGGCCGACTCATACGTATCAGTCACCATGAGAGACATCTCGCCGGAGACGGCGGGATATCCGTCGAGTATCTTGAATCTCACGAACCAGCCCGGCGTACCGGTGCGCGTCGATACGGCAGAGAATGACGACGAGAACAGATACAGGCCCCCGGCGCTGTGTCTGTACTTGTTGAAATTTGTGACGACGGCTGTCTTGCCGGCGTTGCCGGCGCTCGTCTCGCCGCCGTCGTCCGCGCTCGTCTCGCCGCCGTTGTTCGTGAGGGTGATTGTGACCGACGCGCCCTTTGAGAAATGTACGCCGCCGTATTCGTCAAACGACACTGTTGACGTTCCGGCCGGCCCGGGGCTCGATATGTAAACCCCGTTCTCGACGGCCACGCCTATTGGGACGCCCGTCTGTACGGAAAAGAAGTCGGTGTTCATGGCGGCGAGCACGTTGTAGCCCTGCTCTGACGCGTATTGAGTGAGCTGCGTGATCGTCATACCGCCGTACACCGTGTCGTCGGCCATTATTATTGGGTATGCCTCGCCCGGACCGGTCAGCTCGAGCGAATAGCTCTCCTCCCTGCCGACGTCGTCGTTCCACAGGATGGTGTCGGTGAATTTGAGGTTGTCCGCGATCATCCGCGTGTCCGTATATACCGTTCTGCCGGCGCCGAGCGCCGACGATGTGATATTTAAAGCAAACGCCAGCAAAATAAGCGCGGCCGGCGCGCGCGCGCGCTTTCCGGCCGTCCGGCGCCGCGCCGGGGCGGACAGGAACCGTATCGCGACAGATCCCGGGGAAACGCCGCTGTGTTTTGTCATTGCATACTCCTTTTTGCGTCGCATGGATAGCGCCGGAGCGTCGCGGAAACCGCCCGGGCGTCGCGGGTATTATACATCCGTCCCGGCGATAAATCAACCGCGCGGGTAATTGAATAATTTCGTTTGTGATGGCTTCGCCATCACAAACGAAATTATTCACCGAATAATGAACTTGACAACCGCGAGGACATTCGATATATAATTATACAGGCGAACCGCAAGCGCGAAAAATATGAATGTGAGGAATTGGACATTGAAAAAATATGACTCGCTGACGGAAGGGCGCGTCGCGCCGACGCTCATACGATTCTCACTCCCGTTTCTGCTGTCCGGCTTCATCCAGACGGCGTATGCCTCGGTTGACGTATATTTTGTCTCGCACTACGCGGGAGCGGCCTCCGTGACGGGGACGTTCCAGGGCGCGATGGTCATGCTCATCGTCGCGGGTATCTTTATGGGACTTACAAATGGCGGCGCCGTGCTGCTCGGACAGTATGTCGGGGCTAAGCTTGACCGCGACGCGGCGAGCGTGCTCGGCAACATCATATCGGTGGCGGTAATTTCAGCGGCGGCGATATGCGCCGTGCTGCTGACGTGCGGGAAAATGATTTTTTTGCTGATAAAAGTACCGCCCGAGGCTCAAGGCGAGGCGTGGAGTTATCTCTCCATATGCACGTCGGGCGTCGTGTTCACTATGGGGTATAATCTCATAAGCTCCGTGCTGCGCAGCCTGGGCGACTCAAAGGCGCCGTTTGTGTTTATTTTGGTATCCTGTATCACAAACATAATCCTCGACTACGTGTTTGTCGTAGTCATGCAGCGCGGCGCGGGCGGCGCGGCGCTCGCGACGATACTCGCCCAGGCGCTGAGCTGCGCGCTCTCACTGGCGTACATGCGCAGAAAGGGACTGCCGTTTCGTTTCGGGCTTGGGGATTTGCGTCCGGAACGGTCGATGCTCCGGCGCATACTGAAATTGGGTCTGCCCATATCCGCGCAGGGAACGCTGAACAACTTCTCGTTTCTCATAATCTCGTCGATCACAAACCCAATGGGCGTCAACGTGGCGGCGGCGACGAGCGTGGTGAACAATCTCGCGAATCTGTGTATGATGGTTCCGATGTCGTTCGGTTCCGCGGTGTCGGCCATATCGGCTCAGAATATCGGCGCGGGGAAACCGGAGCGCGCCGTAAAGAGCATGTGGCTCGGCGTTGGCATCTCTCTCGGCATAGCGGCCGTATGCTGCGCCGCCGCGAACATCTGGCCAAAGTCCGTGGTTCGCATACTCACAAACGATCCGGGCGTTGTGGAGGAGAGCGTGAGGTATCTGTATCCGTTCGCGTGGGACTGTCTGCTGGTGGCGTTCATCTTCTGCATGAACGGCTTCTTCAACGGCTGCGGCAGGACGTTTTTCGCGATGATGCACGAGACTGCGGTAGCGTTTTTAATCCGCATACCGGTGACGTACGTCATGAAAAATTTTGTAAGCGGCGCCACGCTGTTTCACATCGGAATGGCGACGCCGGCCGCGTCTCTCGTGTCGCTCGCGGCGTGTCTTGTCTACTATAAGTTGAAATTTTCCGGGGAGCGGCTCAAAGAGGTCGGCATCATCCGTTGACTTTTTTCGCGCGGCGTGTTAGTATCTGTCAATAATCGTCTGTGGTAAGAACATAGCGCGAAGGAGAGGATATTTACAAATGGCGGAGAAAAACATCCCGTACAAAATCCACCTCACGGAGGAGGAAATGCCCAGGGCGTGGTACAATGTCCGCGCTGACATGAAGACCGACCATCGCCCGATACTCAACCCCGGTACGCTGAAACCTGTCACGGCGGACGATCTGCGCCCCGTTTTCTGCGACGAACTCGTGTCGCAGGAGCTTAACGACAGGGACAGATTTATAGAGATCCCGGGTCCCGTGCTTGATTTTTACAGGATGTACCGCCCGTCTCCGCTCGTGCGGGCGTACTTTTTGGAAAAAGAACTCAAGACGCCGGCGAAGATATATTACAAGTATGAGGGCGGAAACACTTCCGGCAGCCACAAGCTCAATTCGGCCATCGCGCAGGCGTATTACGCGAAAGCGCAGGCGCTCAAGGGCGTCACGACGGAGACGGGCGCCGGGCAGTGGGGAACGGCGCTTTCGATGGCGTGCGGCTATTTCGGACTCGATTGCAGAGTCTTCATGGTGAAGGTATCCGCCGAGCAAAAACCGTACCGCAAGGCGGTCATGGAGACGTACGGCGCCACGGTGACGGCGTCCCCCTCGGACACAACGCAGGTGGGGCGGAAAATATTGGCGGAGACGCCGAATACGACGGGCAGTCTTGGGTGCGCCATATCGGAGGCCGTGGAGGCCGCCGTGACGTCGGACGGATACCGCTACGTGCTGGGCAGCGTCTTGAATCAAGTGCTTATTCACCAGTCGATCATCGGCCTTGAGGCAAAGGCGGCGCTCTCGAAGTACGGAGAGTATCCCGACGTGGTGATAGGCTGCGCCGGAGGCGGTTCAAATCTGGGCGGTCTGATGGCGCCCTTCATGGCCGACAAGCTGGCGGGGAGCGCGTCTCCGCGCTTCATAGCAGTCGAGCCGGCGTCCTGCCCGTCGCTGACGCGCGGCAGGTTCGCGTACGATTTCTGCGATACCGGCAAGGTAACGCCGCTCGCGAAGATGTACACGCTGGGCTCGTCTTTCATACCCGCGTCCAACCACGCCGGAGGCTTGCGCTATCACGGCATGAGCCCCATACTCTCCCAGCTTTACCATGACGGCTATCTCGACGAGGCCAGAGCGGTGGGCCAGGTAAGCGTATTTGAGGCGGCCGGGCTGTTCGCGCGCGTGGAGGGACTGCTCCCCGCGCCGGAGTCCGCCCACGCCATCCGCGTCGCGATAGACGAGGCTCGCGCGTGCGCGGAGACCGGCGAGGCAAAGACGATACTTTTCGGACTGACAGGCACGGGATATTTTGATATGGCGGCGTATATTCAATATAACGGCGGCGTCATGGAGGACTACATCCCAACGGACGAGGATCTCAAGCGCGGATTCGACGGCATCCCCGAGCTGCCCGGCGTCGAGTGAGACGGCGCGGCGGAGAGCGGGGAGCGGACGGCGAAACCGCGGACGGCGCGGCGGAAGTGACCGGCGCGAAGGAAATCGTAAACGTCGCTCTGAGCGGCGCGGGCGACGCTGTCGTCATTTTAGACCAGAGTCTGCTGCCAAACGAGACGCGTTACCTCACGCTGCGCGGCGCCGGGGAGTTGTACGAGGCGATAGCGTCGCTGCGCGTGCGGGGAGCGCCGGCGATTGGTATTTTTGCGGCGTACGCGCTCTATGTGCTGGCGGCGGGGAGCGCGGCGGAGCGTTACGACGAATTCTACGCGGAGCTTTTGAGGAACAAGGCGTACCTCGACTCGTCGCGCCCGACGGCCGTCAACCTCCGCAGGATGCTCGACCGCATGGAGCGCCTCGCGCGCTCCATGCGCCGGGAGAGCGTGCCGCGTATCGTGGAGGCCATGAGGCGGGAGGCCATAGCGATACACAACGAGGACATAGCCATGTGCAGGGCGATTTCCGAGTACGGGCTGACGCTCGTTCGCCCGGGCGACGGCGTGCTGACGCACTGCAACGCCGGCCCGCTCGCCACGTCGCGCTACGGGACGGGACTTGGACCCATACTGCTCGCGAAAGAGCGCGGAATAGAGCTGCGCGTCTACTGCGACGAGACGAGACCGCTTCTCCAAGGCGCCCGGCTGACAGCGTACGAGCTGTATAAAGCCGGCGTGGACACGACGCTTATCTGTGACAATATGGCGAGCATCGTCATGCGTGAGGGCAGGATAAACGCCTGTTTTGTCGGGTGCGACAGAGTCGCGGCAAACGGCGACGCGGCCAACAAGATAGGCACGAGCGGCGTTGCGATATTGGCGGCGCACTACGGGATACCGTTTTATGTGTTCTGCCCGTCCTCAACGATAGATCCGGACTGCGCCTCGGGCGGCGATATAGAAATAGAGCTGCGCGCTCCGGATGAGATAAAGGAAAAATTCTTCAAGGCGCCGTCGGCGCTCCCGGAGGTCAAGTGCTACAATCCGGCGTTTGACGTGACAGACGGCAGTCTCATTACCGCCGTAGTCACCGAGAGAGGCATCTGCCGCGCGCCCTACGCCGAGAGCTTCGCCAAGGCGGGACTGATTTGACGAATTCGCTTGCGGCGGTTTTGCGCCGCCGCGCTTTCCCGTCTGCGGCGCGGACTTCGTCCGCGTCCTGGCTGCCGCGACGAGGCTTCTCGGCGGGGGGAGATCATTAACAAACGGGAGGCGGCTGTGGAAGCGCGGAAATATCCGACCGACGAGGACGCGAAACGCGATATAATCGAGGCCGGCAGACGCATGTACGTCCGCGGATTCGTGGCGGGCAACGACGGCAACATATCCGCGCGCGTATCCGATACGGAACTCTGGACGACGCCGAGCGGCGTATCAAAAGGATTTATGACCGATGACATGCTCGTAAAAATGGATATAAGCGGGAATGTGCTGGAGGTGAGTGGCGGGCGAAAGCCGTCGTCCGAAATCAAGATGCATCTGCGCGTGTACGGACGCAGTCGCGATGTTTTGGCGGTGTGCCACGCGCACCCGCCCGTCGCGACGACGTTCGCGGCGGCGGGAATACCGCTCGACAGCGCGCTGCTGCAAGAGGCCGTTGTGCTGCTGGGCGTGATACCCGTCGCGGAGTACGCGCCGCCCGGCTCGGAGGAACTCGCGGAGGGCGCCGCGCGCTTTTGTCCCGGCTATAACGGGGCGCTGCTTGAACACCACGGCGCGGTGTCGTGGGGCGGGGACGTGATGGGCGCGCTCTACAGACTTGAGAGTATCGAGTATAACGCCACCGTCGCCATGTATTCGAGACTGATGGGCGTCGAGCGTCCGCTCAGCGAGCGCCGGATTGACGAGCTGTTGTTGCTGCGCCCCGCGTGGGGCGTGTCCGGCGGCGGCAGGCCGAAGGGAATACGGGAGGAGGCGCCGAAGTGAAATTATGCGGCTTTTCGGACGGAGGTCCCCCGCGCGTCGGCGCGGTCGCGCGGGGGGGCGTCGTCGATATGACGGCGCTGGGATTTCCGTCACGCGCGGGGGATGTTATCGCGGGCGGAGCGGCGCTTTTGGAGCGCATGGAGAGCGCCCTCAAAGCGTATGACGGCGCGGTACGCGCCCCGGACAATATTGAGTTTGTCAACGTGACGGCGCCAGGTAAGATAGTATGCGCGGGGCTTAATTACAAAAGCCATGCCGAGGAGACGGGCGGGCAGACGCCGAAATATCCCGTCCTTTTCAGCAAGTTCGGCGACGCGCTCAATCCGGCGGGCGCGCCCGTGACGCTGCCCGGGTGGCAGCGTTGCTACGACTACGAGGCGGAGCTCGTCGTTGTAGTGGGCGCGCGCGCGTACAATGTATCGGCGGAGGACGCCCCGGAGCACATATTCGGGTACACGTGCGGGAACGACCTGTCGGCGCGCGACTGCCAGTTTTTATCGAGCCAGTGGCTGTCCGGCAAGTCGTTTCCCGGCTTTGCGCCGGCGGGACCGTTCATCGTGACGGCGGACACCTTTGATCCCTCCGCGGACAACGAGATTGTCTGCCGAGTAAACGGCGAGCGCGTACAGAGCGGCGTCACGTCCGACATGATATTTACGTGCGCCGAGACGCTCAGCGCCGCGTCGCGCTGCTTCCCGCTTAATCCCGGCGATCTGATATTCACGGGAACGCCGGCCGGCGTCATTCTGGGTAAGCCCAAGGGCGAGCGCGTATGGCTGAAGCCGGGCGATATCGTGGAGGTGACCATAGAGGGCATAGGAACACTTGTGACGCCTCTCTGCGGTTAGCACAAGATAATAAATTGGAGACGGCGCCGCTATCGAAGGCGCTTACGGCCGCCGATTATGGCGGAGGAAGCTTACGCACGGCGGCGTTTTGGCGAAGCGCGGCCCCGGTGGAGTGACGGTATTATGGATGAGAAAGCGGTAAAGGCAAGACAGTCGGTCGAGAAGTTGCGCGCCGAAATTGGCGCGGGAGTTCCGGGCGGACTGTACATATTGCACGGGGAGGAGCGGTATTTGCGCGACAGGACGCTTGAGAGCCTGAGGGCGACAATTCCCGACGCCGCGTCGGGCTTCAATTACAGGCGTTTCGAGTGGAAAAGCGCCGAGGCGGACGACATTTTCGCGGCGGTAAACACGCCGCCGGCCTTTTCGGAGCGCACCCTGGTCGAGGTGCGCGATTATGACATGTTCGGCGCGGACGAGGGCGACAGGCGGACTCTGTGCGAGATGTTCGAGGATCTTCCGGAGTACGTCTGCCTTGTTTTCGTCTACGATACGCTCGAGTACAAGCCGGACGGACGTACGGCGCTCGGAAAGGCCGTCAAAAAATGCGCGCGGGTCGTCGAGTTCGGAGCCCAGGAGGAGACGCGCCTGATCAAATGGATAGCGGCGCATTTCAAGAGACTCGGCAAGACAATCGACGCGCGCGAGGCAAGGTATTTGCTTGAACTGACGGACGGATATATGGCCGGACTGAACAGCGAGATAGGAAAGCTGTCGGCGTATGCGAGGTCTGACTCGGTGACGCGCGCGGACATAGACGATATCGTCACGCCGTCGCCCGAGGCGTTTTCGTATCAGATGACCGACGCCATGACTCGCGGCGACTATGACGCGGCCGCGGGTATACTCGATACGCTCCTGCGCATGAGGGAACCGCCGCAGAAGCTCATTTTCATAATCTCACTGAAAATGCGGCAACTCCTCGCGGCGCGCGTCTGTGCGGCGCGAGGGCTGAGTTCGGCGCAGCTTTCGGATCTATGCGGTATAAAATTTGAGTTTCAGGCGCGGGGACTCCTGTCGGCGGCGCGGCGCGTGTCGCTTGACGAGTGCCGCGCCGCGGTGCTGTGCTGCGCGCAGACGGCTTACGCGATGAACAGCGGGGGCGACGGCGAGGATGAGCTCATCAAGCTGCTGGCCCGCCTGGCGCTGCGCCGGCCAGGGGCGGCGGCGGGATGAAACGGCGTGTGCGCGAGGTCATAATCGTAGAGGGCGTATACGACAAGGCGGCCGTTTCAGCCTGTGTTGACGGCGTCGTTCTGGAGACCTCGGGGTTTGGGATATTCAACGACGCCGAGAAGCTTCAGCTGCTGAGGCGTCTCGCGGAGAAACGCGGTTTAATAATACTAACCGACAGTGACGGCGCGGGTTTCATGATACGCGGGAAGCTGCGTGGCATGATAGACCCCGCAAATGTCAAAAACGCGTACATACCGGATGTCGCGGGACGGGAGAGACGCAAATCCGCGAACTCAAAGGAGGGTAAGCTCGGCGTGGAGGGCATGACGCGCGGCGTGCTGCTGGCCGCGCTCCGCCGCGCGGGCGCGACGTTTGAGGACGGCGGAGACGCGCGCCCGGTCGGAGAGTCCATCACCAAGTACGACCTGTACCGCCTCGGGTTCTCGGGGGGCGTTCGCAGCGCACAAAAACGGCGCGCGCTGCTGGCGGGGCTGGGTCTGCCGGAGCGCCTGCCTCCGAACAGCATACCCGGCGTGCTGAGCGCGCTGTTCTCGCGCGGGGAATTTTTCGAGTATTGCGCGGGACGGGAACTCTCCCGACCATAAAGCGCGGCTGCGTATTTGGTGGACGATAACGGAGTTGAACCGCTGACCCTCCGCACGTCAAGCGGATGCTCTACCAGCTGAGCTAATCGTCCTCACCGTAAAACAGACGCCCCCGCTCCGGGAGCGCGGCCATTTTCGCAGCTAAATTTCGGGGCGGAACATCCCGGTTCCACTTTCAATCACAATACTACAGCACGCCGCGCCCATTGTCAAGAGAAAATTTTGCGGAATAATTTCGTCTCTTGGGGAACGAAAATTCTGAGATTACCGGAACAGATGCGATGCCCCATACAGTCTGTTTCGGCAATTCAAATATGCAAATCAGAATAGTATAGGAGGGGAATATGAAGATAAAAAAGTTAATCAGCATTCTTCTGGTGGTATCCCTGTTGTGTACTATGTCGAGCGCCGCATTCGCGGCGGATGGAACGCCGCCTAGCAGATCGGATGGCGTCATCGTTACAAACACGGTCGCCGCAACTGTGTTGAGCGCGGACGAAGCCGCGCAGTACGACGTGTTCAATGTGCAACTGCCAGTCACAGACAGTGAGGATGGGAATCCAACATCGTACATTGACACGATTCTGGCGCTCTGCGAGTTTGACAGCGTTTTGCAGGCGGGAGACATAGCCTTCGCAATCTACAAGTCCGATACCCTCCCCGCACATCTGAACGATTGTGAGAAAATAATTGAGATATCCGCGCACGATGAATTTTTGTATATCACCTACACCACAAACTCCGGCGCGTGGGTTACACTATGTTACACCCACAGCGGGTTGCGGGACAGAGGCGTCTATTTTGAGGATGCAGACACAGGCGTCTACACATCAAACGATATCACAGTAAAAGAAGTAAAGGGCGCCGTGACCGGGGTCAGCACGGCGCCCTTTTTTGGTTGTACCGCATCTGCGGAATTGCACAATAATGGTTCGGGTGTCAAAAGTGAGTCTGACGATGACCGCGTCGATTTTTTTCGTCAGATGATACAAAAAACGCAGCGAATACTTTGTGTATTCGCGAGGCTTTTTGTGAAATATGACGGAATAAAGCGCCGGTCAGCGGCGGGCGAGACTTTTGACACCCGAACCAATAATGTTGCTTGAGTTGTTTTTTATCCTTTAAGTATCTTGAGCGCGTCCTCGCGGTAGCAGTCCATCAGGTACGGTATACCGGACACCTTGGCGCACTCTTCCGTCAGCGACATGAGTTCGCCGCGGGTTATGACGGAGATGTTGAACTTGCGCACACCCGCCATGAGTTGCTGCAAACCGACCTTTATCTTGTCGGAATAACTGTAAATTCCGATCGCCCCGAGCGGTATCTTCTCTATCTCCTTAGAACCCACTATATCGCGGACCTTCTCGTAATTTACGAATATCTCCTCCGCGGTCTGCCCGTACTCGGCGATGTTTTTCGGCAGATTTTTTTCGGCCAGCCATTTCTCTATATTCTTTCCGACCATGCCGGGAATCATCAGCGCGCGTCCCATGCAGACGGCTTTCGTGTACGGGGCGCCTAGCGCGAGCGCCTTGAATACGCCGTCCTCCGAGCTGAATCCGCCCGCGAACGCGAGATCCGGCACACGCTCGCCGTTCTTTTCGAGTATCGCGGCGTACTCATATGCCGCGCTGTGCAGATACAATGAGGGTACGCCCCACTCCTCCATCATACGCCACGGGCTCATTCCCGTGCCGCCGGATGCGCCGTCGATCGTCAGGAGGTCTATCTTAGCCTTTGACGAGAATTTTATCGCCATCGCCAGCTCGAGCAGGCTGTAAGCGCCTGTCTTGAGAGTTATGCGCTTGAACCCGAGAGCGCGCAGACGCTCCACCTCGCGCATGAAACTCTCCTCGGTGACAAAACCGAGACGGCTGTGGCGCTCGAATTCTTTTATCGCGCCGGCATTGTACGACGCCTGGATTATCGGATCGGAGGGATCGGGAGTCACGATGTAGCCGCGCCGCTGCAGTTCCAACGCGCGGTCAAGCTGCGCGATCTTGATCTCTCCCCCTATACACTTGGCGCCCTGGCCCCATTTTAGCTCGATAGTCTCTATTTTATGCTTGTCTATGATATATTCCGCGACGCCGAGGTTTGTGTCCTCGACATTCATCTGAATGAGTATCTCTCCGTAACCGCCGTGATACCGTTTGTACGCCTCAATACGCCGATCCATATCGGGCGCGCGGGCCACTTTTTTATTCGAATTGAGCTCGAGCGCCGGGTCGATGCCGCACACGTTCTCGCCGCACACTATGGTGACGCCGGAGATCGCCGCGCCCACGGCGAAGTGTTCCCAGTTGCGCCGGGCTATCTCCGTGGAACCCAGCGCGCCGGTAAATATTGGGACCTTCATCTTCACCTTTTTATCCCAGCCGTACGCGGTTTCGGTGTCCACCTTCGGGAACAGCGCGGTGTCCGGCGACGGCTCCACGCCTTCCGGCAGTCCCACGGCCCCCCGCGCGTACCCTTGGATATTCAGGTGCGAATAGTCCACCGGGTAGTCCTTGTCCCCGCCGGCCGTCACGTCGCCAAACGGTCCCGGGTAGATTAGCTCGCGGCCTCTGAACGTCGCCTTGAATACCTCGCAGTTACCTCTGCATCCGTCGACGCACCTTGAACACAGCCCACTGCACGGCACAACGCTCGTGGAGCGGTTGGCCGTCCTTGTGGCGTCATTGCCATTGGGCCTCCGCAGATTCATTTTCCTGACCTCCAAAACAATTATTTTGCCCCGCCCCATTGCGGAACACAGCGATTATACACCGCCGCATTTGATTTTGCAACGACATGTGTTTTGAATAATTTCGTTTGTGATGGCTTCGCCATCACAAACGAGTCACGGGAGCGGGGTCCCCGCGAAGTCGAAGGACTTCACGCACTCCTGTGCAAAAATTCGGCTCTACTCCCGAAGTAGTGGATATGGTATAATTGAGCAGGGTGATTATTGGATGGAACATATTGATAATCTGCGAAAAATGATGGCAGGATCATTAGGGATTGAAGAGCCTTGGTATGTGGAGGGAGCGGAGTTCAAAGAGGAAGAATTAGCCCTCCATATCTATATCGGGATTCGCAAGACGGCAGCGATAGCTTGCCCGAAATGCGGAGCGGCGACAAAGCGGAACGGCTACGAGTCAAACGGGCGAGTATGGCGGCATGGGGATGTGATGTTCTACCCGTGCCTCATCCATTGCCGCCGCCCAAAAGTGCAGTGTCCGCATTGCGGGAGCGTTCAGGTCAACGCACCGTTTGAG
>JAITKI010000109.1 GCA_031278515.1 Oscillospiraceae bacterium
GAAAGCGTGGACTTCTCTGACCCGTACATCGATTCCGTGCAGTATCTGATACTCCCGGAGGATTCCGGCATATCGGCGCTCGAAGAGCTTGAGGGCAAAACTGTCGGCGTCGCCAAGGGGTATACGGGACAGCTGCTTATTGACGGCGAACTCGAATCCGGCGGCGCGCTCGACGGGAAGGACGTGACCGTAAACGCCTACAACAGCGCGATGGAGGCGGTACTCGACCTCAACACGGGGCGCGTCGCCGCCGTCATAATGGACGAGTACGTGGCGAAGACTATAGCGGAGAACACCCAGGGCGTCAAGGCCATAGAGCTGCGCTACGCCGACGGAACGCTCGCCTCCGAGCAGTATGGCGTCGCGGTTCCCAAGGGCGCCCAGGCGCTGCTAGAGGTCGTAAATTCGGTAATCGCGCGGCTTGAGTCCGAGGGACGCATAGCCGAGTGGGTCGTGTCCTACTCGGCCGTCTGACCGGGCGGAACAGCGCGGACGATGACGGAAGCTCTCGATTGGCTTGCGCGCCAGTTCACGATAACCTTTATAACAGGCAACAGGTATAAGCTGTTTTTGACCGGCCTCCGAAACACGCTCATAATAGCGTTTGGCGCGGTCGTCATCGGGACGTTTATCGGAGCTGTAGTCGCGATGATACGCGTTCACAGCGCGCAGAGCGGCAAGCTGCGCGCGCTCGACAGACTCTGCGGGGCGTACCTCGCCGTTTTTCGCGGCACGCCGATCGTGGTGCAGCTGCTCATAATGTACTATATCGTGTTCGCGTTCATCGACAACGGCATATCGATAGCGGTACTCGCGTTCGGCATAAATTCGGGCGCGTACGTCGCGGAGATAGTCCGCGCGGGGATACTCGCCGTCGATATAGGGCAGACGGAGGCCGGGCGCTCGCTCGGGCTCTCGTCCGGCCAGACGATGCGGCTTGTCGTCCTGCCGCAGGCTATCAAAAATATCCTTCCCGCGCTCGGCAACGAACTCATAGCGCTGCTCAAGGACACGTCCGTGGCGGGATACGTCACGGTGAAAGACCTGGCGCAGGCGGGGGAGAATGTCAGGACGCTCACGGCGGAGCCGTATTTTTCCCTGATCTTCGTCGCGGCGGTATACTTCCTGCTCGTCATGGGCATTACAAAAGCCTTGCGCGCCGTCGAAAGGAGGCTCGCGAGAAGTGATCGTCGTTGAGGGGCTCGTGAAGAAATTCGGCGGGAACACCGTTCTGGACGACGTGTCGGAACACGTGCGTTCCGGGGAGAAGGTGGCCGTCATAGGGCCGTCCGGTTCCGGCAAGTCCACGTTTTTGCGCTGCTTGAATCTCCTTGAGCGGCCGGACGGCGGAAAGATCTTGTTTGAGGGCGAGGACATAACAGACCCGAAATGCGACGCGGACGCCGTCCGCCGCCGTATGGGCATGGTGTTTCAGCATTTTAACCTGTTCAACAACCTAACCGTGCTGAAAAATATCACGCTCGCGCCCGCGCGACTGAAAATCATGACGGAGACCGAAGCCGAAGAGAGCGCCCGCGCCCTGCTCGCGAGGATCGGGCTCCCGGAGAAAGCGGACGCGTACCCGTCCATGCTCTCCGGCGGGCAGAAGCAGCGCGTGGCCATAGTTCGCGCGCTCGCGATGAGTCCGCGCGTCATGCTGTTCGACGAGCCGACGTCGGCGCTCGACCCGGAGATGGTAGGCGAGGTTCTGGACGTCGTCCGGGAGGTCGCGGAGGGCGGCATGACGATGGTCGTCGTCACGCATGAGATGGGTTTCGCGCGCGAGGTCGCCTCCCGCGTGGTGTTTGTGGACGGCGGGAAGATAAAGGAGACGGGTACGCCGGATGAAATTTTCGGCGCGCCGCGCGACCCGCGACTGCGTGAATTTCTATCGAAGGTCATCTGAGAATAATCGCGGCCCGTAAGGGTTTCGCCATGAAAAACGGGAGCGGTCTCCGCCGGAGCCGCGCCAGGAAAAGGGAGAGCGCGAACGACATGGAGCTTGTTTTGGTGAGACACGGCGAGAGCGTCTGGAATATGGAAAACCGCTTTACCGGCTGGACGGACGTCGGACTGTCCGACGCCGGGCGTGACGAGGCCGCGCGCGCGGGCGACATTCTGCGTGAAGCGGGATACGATTTTGACGTCTGCTACACGTCGTACTTAAAGCGGGCGATCCACACGCTGGATGCCGTACTCGACAGGCTCGACCGCGCGTGGCTTCCCGTCGTCAAGACGTGGAGACTGAACGAGCGGCACTACGGCGCACTCCAGGGACTCAACAAGTCCGAGACGGCGGCGGAATACGGCGACGCCCAGGTCAAGGTCTGGCGGCGTTCGTACGATGTCCGGCCGCCCTCCCTCTCTCCCGACGATGAGCGCAGTCCGGCGCGCGATCCGCGCTACGCGGGCGGACCGCCGGAGGCGGTGCCGCTGGCGGAGAGCCTGCGGGACACCGTGGCGCGCGCCGTCCCTTACTTCGAGGGGGTTATCGGGCCTGACGCGCGCTCCGGAAAAAGGGTACTCGTCGTCGCGCACGGCAACTCGCTTCGCGCGCTTGTCAAGCATTTAGGCAATATATCCGACGGCGAGATCGTCGATGTCAACATCCCGACAGGCATACCGCTCGTGTACGAGCTGAACTCCGCCCTGCGCGCGACGCGCAGCTTCTATCTCGGCGACAGCGACGCGCTCCGTCGTAAGATGGAGGCCGTCGCGAACCAGGGTAAGGCGAAATAGTCACAAACGAAAACGTTCGCCGGACTCACCGCGTTCAGGGCGCATTGCATTAGGGTACACTAACAAAAAATTTGGCGAAAAATGTTTGACAGCGGAACGACGTTGTGATATTGTGTATCCTATACTGGCAGCCAATGGAAATCGCAAAGGGGGTATACCCCCTTTGCGCGTCCGCTTTCAATCAATGATTGAAAGCGAGATCATTTGTTTAGGGAGGAACGTACACACATGAAAACACGCAAACTTTTATCCGCGCTTCTCACTCTCGCGCTGATCGCGGCGCTCATCACACCGCTCGCCGTCGCGGCGACGCCCACGCTCACGTTTTTGACGGAGGCGGTCTACGACGGCGTGTCCGGCGAATTCATCGACGGTTTGGCGTGGGTGCAGAAAGACAGGCATTATGCTTTCATCAACGAAAGCGGCAAGATTGCAATCGACTGGTTCGACCCCGCGGAACTGTTCCTTTCTGCCGGCTACCCAGATGACGAGGGACCTAGCAACTTAGAGGTTCACAGTTTCCGCGAGGGGTACGCTAGTATAAGCGGGGGATGGGCAACAGGTAACGTTGTTTTTATCGGCAAGGACGGCAGCATTGCCGCCACATTCGGAATATTCGAGGATGCGAGAAACTACTGCCTCAGCAATAGCGATCTCCACGAGGGGTATTTGACGATCTGGCAGCCGAGCGATGATTTTGGCGGCAATAATCTTTGTGACTTCAGCGGGAATGATGAAAAGCACCCCGTGTTAGGTTCGGCCTACGATGGAGAGTGGGGAATGAACATATATTATACGCAGTTCCATGAGGGTAAATGCATCATTTGTGAGGACGACTATTGTGAGGACGACTATGAGGAGCGCTACTATTACATAGATCGCGACGGCAAAAAGATATCTGAATATTTCGAGGACGCCGTGCACTTCTATGACGGTCGCGCGATGGCAAAGAAAGACGGGCTGTGGGGCGTCATTGACGAGTCGTGCAAGTTCATAGTACAGCCGCAGTTCGACAGTTTTTGGATCGACAACCAGGATTATGAGTATGTTGTATTTTCCGAAGGCATCGCGTGGGTTCAGAAAGGCGGCAAATGGGGCGCGATAGACAAGACCGGGAAGACAGTCGTACCGTTCGGGTACTACGAACCCGGCATGACTTTCTCCGATGGCATGGCTGTTATAATGGACGGGGGCAAAGCCGGGTATGTGAACGCCTCCGGCGAGCTCGTCATTCCCGCGATATACGACGACGCGAACTACTTTTACAACGGCGTCGCGCTCGTCGCCCAAGGCGGTACCTACAAGCTCATAGACAAGTCCGGGAAACAAGTAAGCTCCGAAACGTGGCAGTTCGAGTATACACGTGTTGACCACAGTTCAAGGGATATGGTCTTTTATCAGCGCGACGGCAAGTGGGGCATTGCCAAGATGACCGGCGCCGCTTCCGCGACGACCCCGGCGGCGCCGGCGCTCACAGCCGCGCCCACGGCGGCAAAGGTTCTCGTCAACGGCGCGTCCAAATCTTTCGACGCCTACAACATCAAGGACAACAACTATTTCAAGCTCCGCGACCTCGCCTACGTCCTGAGCGGCACGGAAAAGCAGTTCGAAGTCGGCTATGACGAATCCACCAAAGCCATCACGCTTACAACCGGAAAGGCGTATACGCCGGTCGGCGGCGAGATGGCGCCTAAAGGCGCCGGAGGCAAAACCCCGAGTCCCACCGCGTCCAAAATCTATCTTGACGGCGAGGAAGTCAGCTTCACGGCGTACAACATCGAGGGCAACAACTACTTCAAGCTGCGCGACGTCGCCACAGCACTCGACTTTTATGTCGGTTGGGACGGCGGGACAGGCACGATCACGGTAGATACAGGCGAAGGGTACACGGCGTAAAAATTCAGTTTTATCGGGGCGGGGTGCTGATAGGATTTTATCAGTGCCCCGCACGTTAAACGCGACTTGAAAGGCGTGGTATTGTTGGATTTCGATCTGTTGCCGGACGCGCTGACTATTCGGGGAAAGTATTATGAAATAGAACGCGAATACGCGCGCTTAAAAACAGGCGAACTGCGATTGCCGTACAAAGGAATTTTGTCTGCGCGATTCGTCCGCAGGACGTCAAAAAAGCTGATGATGATGCTTGTAGCGTTCGTTATGGTTGTCTTGATCCCGCTGAACAATTTGTATGAGCGCGTGCAGGATATTAATTCTCCCGGGGAGAACGAGTTAATTTCAAACGGAGCCGACTTAATCGGCGTGGAGGAATACGTCGCGGCGGCGGATGGCGCGATAAACGGAGCCAAATCTTTTTCGGAGCGCGTTTTATCAATTGCGACAATGGTTGCGATCGCGTGCGTGGTTGGGTTTTTCGGGTCGTACCATAAATACTTTGAGATAACGCACACGGGCGGTATAGTCCGAGTGCGCTGCAAAAAGGGATACCCGTCTATGGACGATATGGCAGTTGTGCAGAGAAGAAGCGGTCTAATCAAATCTTGAACAGGAGGCTTAGATATGGCAGATACAAGCGATCTTTTTAGGCCCGACGAGCGAGTAATAGCCAGCATCGGGGTCGGCTATGTGCTGAACGTGTTGACACTCGGCAAATTTCAGAGGATGGGAGCGGCGCTCACCGACAAGCGCGTGTATTTTCAAGGCAGAATGTATGAACGCATAGGACGGCATTTTATCAAAGTGAGACGGTCTAAAGTCGTTTGTGTAGACGACGTGACGGGTACGGGATTCGTTTACGTGCGCCGCATTGGATTGCTGGTTGCGTCGGTGATAACGCTTCTACTAGGTCTGGTATATGCGAGTATAGCTAGGCCGGTAGAGGTACTGTGTTTTCTCCCGACGGTTATCCTATTCGTTCTCTATCTTGTCACACGCATAACTCTTTTTGAGATAAACTTTGCCGGAGGCGGTATGGCGTTCAGGTTGGGGTTAATTGGCGTAAAAGAAGCAGAGGACTTTCAGCGCAATTTGCATTTGGTAAAAGACCACTATAAGAGCGCAAGCCGGGAGGAGTTGGGCGAGAGCATCGCCTCGGCGACGTCACGTGCTGGAACCGCAGAGCCCAAGCAGAGTGGCGCAGTTTGCAAAAACTGTGGCGCGCCCCTCATACCACCCGCCGTATTTTGTGGCCATTGCGGCGAAAGGATTTAAGGAACCCCGCTTGAGTCGAATCTTTTGTCAGGATTGCGACATTCATTGCCCGCACGACGGCGCTCGTCGTGCGGCTACTGGCGGGCGTGTGGATCGGGATCGTAGCGGATGAATTGAATCTGAGTAAAAGCGTTGTTGGAATTTTTTCAGCGCGTATAAATCTGTGGCGATGTCCTGGGTCGTGTGGTGTCTGCTGATTGGAGTTGTGCTTCTCATTATAGAGAAAAGGCTGTCTAGCAGACCGGCGTCACAAGTAGCGTACCAATGAGCGTGAGAATTCGCCGCGCCGCGCTTATGCACGCGCCCTGTCTTTGCTTGTTCCGTTTGCCTGGGCTTTCACGATTTTCTCTGTTGCGCCGGATGTGGTGGCATAACTGTGGTGGGTAGAAGCATGGACTGCAGGGTACAACCGGTAAGGTAACAACCGGGAAGGAAAGCATTTTGAGATTTTGTCATGCTTGCGGAAATATTGACTGCGGTTACGCCGTGTGAGCTTTGTTACTCACAACCATTCGACTGTCATCGTGTGAAAAAGCGGACGTATTATTGCTGAGTCCTTTTGGAGACGCCGTGTGTCTGAATACTTGGTGAAACGGCAGCCGGCAAACGTTGCCCCGGTAAACCGTCCGGCGCTGGACGAACTGCGAAAAACGCTCATCTTGAAAGGATACAGCAAGAACACGCAGCGCACATACTACCACGAATTCACGCGGCTGCTTCAAATATTGGGAA
>JAITKI010000067.1 GCA_031278515.1 Oscillospiraceae bacterium
CCCGGCTGCAGGACGAGAGAATGCACCCTGACGCAAGCAACACCATGATCAATATTATTGACACACGTATCATCGCTGATGATTTCATGTAATATAGCCTCACACTAGTAAACGTCCCGGCCCCGGAACAGACTGTAAAGCCTGCTCCGGGGGCGCACGGTCATGTTTGCGGGTATGACGGCGACACGCCGCCGCCTTATATCACGTTCTCGTTTCTGGATATGATGTCGTTCTGCTGATCCGTGCCCAGCTCAATGAAGTACGCGGAGTAGCCGGCTATGCGCACTACGAGGTCGCGGTACTTCGTGGGCGCGGTCTGCGCGGCGCGGAGCGTTTTCGTGTCTACGACGTTATACTGGCACTCCAGGCCGCCGTTATCGAAGTACGCCTTCGTCATGTCGCGCAGCTTTTCAATGCCGTCGTCACGGCTCAAAACCGTCGGATGCATACGCAGATTGAGCGCTATGCCGTCCATGAACTTCGTGTGGTCGAAGCAGCACGAGGACATGAACACAGCCGTCGGGCCGTTTCCGTCGCGGCTCTGCGCGGGACTCATGGCGTCCGCTATGGGCTCGCCGAGTTTGCGCCCGTCGGGCGTCGCCGGCGTGATATACCCCTGCGCCACGTGGTCAGACGCGCCGTACATGCCCGCCTTGTAGACCTTGCAGCGCTGGTTTGAGCACCTCTTGCACAGATCGTAGTAGAGATTCACCGCGAACGCGAGTTCCTCGTCTACATACGGGTCGGCGTTTCCGTAGTGCGGAACTTCGTTGAGTATCTTCTGGCGAAGCGGCTCGTGGCCCTCCCAGTTGG
Organism: Oscillospiraceae bacterium; assembly: GCA_031278515.1. Taxonomy (GTDB): domain Bacteria; phylum Bacillota; class Clostridia; order Oscillospirales; family Oscillospiraceae; genus JAISBX01. The sequence continues at coordinate 814 of JAITKI010000067.1, forward strand.
CCATAACGGCGTCGTACAACTCGCGCGTCGAAACGAGTTTCTTGTCGAAGCACATGTACTTGATGGCGGCGAGACTGTCCGCGATGGTGGCCAGACCGGTAGCCGTGCCGCCGTAGGAGTTGTACTTGCAGCCGCCTTCGGCGCAATCCATGCCCTTCTCCATACATCCGACCATCGAGATAGACAGGCCGGGCTGCGGCATATTGTAAGGTATGAGGTACTCGGCGTAATTGTTGATAGTGACATACCAGTCGTGCAGATACACGCACAGATCCGTATACGCCCGGCGGACTTCCTCTATGGAGTTCATCTCGTAGAGATAGCCTTTGCACAGATGCGCCGGCGCCTGTTTGCCGTTTAGCGGGTTGATGCCGTTGTTGATCGCCATATCGAGGATTACCCCGTAGTAGAGCGTCGCGTGGTTCGCGCCGACGCCGTTCGGAGCGGGGTAGTCCGTACCGGAGCCGACTATCTCCTGGCAGCCGATGATGGAGTAGTCGCGCGCGTCCTCCAGTTCAAATTCGAGTTCGCGCTGGAGCCCCGGAATAATGACCTCGTCGTTCTGGAACAGCGGCAGTCCGCCAACGAGCTTGGATGTCTCCAGCGCGCAGCCCCAAAGCTCATCCGGGGTATTCTTGTTTATGCGGAGCGAGATGGTGGGGTCGTGAAGCACAAGCCGCCCCATCGTTTCGAGCACCATGAACGTAACGGGGTTTGTGGCGTCCTCACCCGTTTTGGGATCTACGCCGCCTATCGTCGTGTGCTGATATGATACGCCGATGCCCGTCGTCTTGGCTATGCCGCCGATACCGCCCTCGTACGCGCAGTTGACTTTCAGGAAGAACGCGTCAGTGATCTCCTGCGCCTCGTCCATAGTGATCGTACCCGCCGCAAGGTCTTTTTCGAGGAGCGGCCATGTGTACTGGTCAAAGCGGCCGAACGCCGGGGCGGGCATAGAGCAATCGATGGACAGGAATATCTGGTATAGCTGGGCGGCCTGGCAGGCTTCCCAGTATGTGCGCGCGGGATTCTCGGAAATCCATCTGAGGCCCGCCTCCATCTTTTTGAGCTCCGCCTTGCGCTTCGGGTCGGCGCACGTCAGCGCCTTTTCGGCGACGGCGTCGGCGTAGCGCAGCACAAACGCAGTGGCGGCCTCGCACTCGTAGACGGCGGCCTGATAGAACATGTACTTCCTCATGTCGTCGCCCATGATCCTGCCCTTGTGCGCGTCTATCCAATCCTGCGCCTGCTTTTTGATAGCTCCGTAGCCCACGTTGATTATTTTTTGCCATCCGGGGGTGAGGTGCCCGGAGCGGAGCGTCATCGGACCCATTCTGCCCGGTTCGCCGTAGTCGTTCGTACCGAGCTCGAAGAATTCCTTCGCGCCCTCCGGCAGCCACGCGTCGCCTACGACGGAATCACTCGTTTCGCGGTATTCCTTGGCGTACTGCTTGATGATTTTCAGCTCGTCCTCGTGGACGCACAGCGCGATGCCGTCCTCCGCCGGATCGTTGTAATACTTCCCGTCGGCGCGCTTTTCCCACAGATTCTCGATGTCAACGAACATCGCCCAGAACGCGCCGGAGGAACCGCAGAAGTTTTTGGCCTTGTTGCCGACAATGATCTCGTCGTCCTCAATGCGTATTGTCATTCGCTCCGTGATGTACTTAGTCGTGAGAGGATTGCGGATAAGCGGAACCACATTTCTGTAAAGTCTCCACGCCTCGACGATGAGTCGCGTGCGCTCCGAGTCCGCCTCGATCACGCGGTCGCGGACTCTTTCCCGGTAGTTCCATATTCTCTCGGTGTACGATCTGAACTTATACATAATATTAAAGTCCCCCTTGTTTGTTAAGATACGTCTATTCTATACCGAAAGCAGTCCGACTGCAAGTGTTTTTTCGCGGAGTGAGCATTATTATATGCTGTGCAGCGGCTTGAAGGCCGGGTCGTTGCTCAGGACGCGGTGGTGCGAGATTCTGATGCGGCTGAATTTGCCGTTCTCGTCAAAATCGTAGACGCAGAACTGGTTGACGGCGAAGCACTCCCCGCGTTTTATGGTCGCGCCCTGAAAATCCCCGTCGCGCAGCGCGATGAACTCCGTCCGGAATTCCACTATCATGTTCTTTTCGTCGCTCAGGAATATGCCCAGCGTGAGGAATTCCCTGAAATTTTCATGCAGCGCTTTATAGTTCTCAATAAATTCCGCCGGGCCTGTCACGGTCTGCGGTATCGGCTGCCCGGCGCGCGTGAAGCTGTCCATGTACTCCACCGTACATTTGGGATTGAAGTACGACACGACCTTCTCATACTGCATGGTGTTGAAATAGTTTTCGTACTCCATGAACTCTTCTCTCGTCATGATCGGTTTGCCCACAATAATAACCTCCCTGCGTAATTATTCGCTCATAGCCAGCGCGAGAACATTCTCTTCCGTCGCCTCGGCGCGCGCGAGCTCGCCCGTTATGCGCCCACCTTTCATAACGAGTATCCTGTCGGCGACGTTTATGACCTCCGTGAGCTCCGACGATATGAATATCACGCCTATGCCCTGCTTCGCGAAGTCACAAATGATCTGGTAGACCTCCGCCTTTGTGCCGACATCGATGCCCTTTGTCGGTTCGTCGAGAATCAGGAGCTTGGTTTCGATTTTTTCTGAGGTCCATCGCCCCAAAATGACTTTCTGCTGGTTGCCGCCGGATAGCTCCGCCACGAGTTTGTCCGCGCCCGTCGTCCTGATGCCATAGCGCTCTATCGCGCTCTCCGCGAGCTTTTGGTCCGCGCGCCTGTCGAGGAAAAGCAGCCGCTTGAGCTTTTGCAGAACGGGCATTGCGATGTTGTCGCGTATGGAGCGAAACAGCACGAGTCCCTGCTCCTTTCTGTCCTCGGGACACAGCGCGATGCCCGCCGCTATGGCGTCCTTCGGCGATTTGAAGCTGACCTCCTCCCCGTTGAAGATCACGCTGCCGGACAGGACGCGGTCCGCGCCGAAGATCGCCCGGGCGAGCTCCGTGCGCCCGGCGCCGACGAGACCCGCGAAACCCAGCACCTCGCCGCGGCGGAGCGCGAAGCTCACCTTGCGAATATACTCCGTCTCAAGCTCCCGCGCCTCAAGGAGCGTATCCCCGAATTTGTCGTTGCGCGAGAGATTGGCGTACGTATCTCCGAGATCGCGCCCGACCATCGCGCGGATTAGCTCATCCTCGTTTGAAGCGCTCGTCTCAAACGTCGTGACGAGGCGCCCGTCTTTCAAGACGGCGATTCTGTCTGAAATCTGAAATATCTCAGACAGGCGGTGCGAGACGTATATAATAATTTTGCCGTTCGCCTTCATCTCGCGGATTATCCGGAAGAGGACGGCTATCTCGCTGTCCGTAAGACTTGCCGTGGGCTCGTCGAAAGCTATGACAGCGCTGTCGCGCCTGTATGCCTTCATTATCTCCACCATCTGCTGCCGGGCGATCGGCAGACGCCCGACAGGCTCGTCGGGATCGATGTTCAGCCCGAACTTGCCGACGATCTCGGCGGTTCGAGCGCGAAGCGCCCCGTAATCCACAATACCGAAGCGCCCCGGCAGATCGCCGGCAAAGATGTTTTCCGCGACGCTCCCTGTCGGCACGAGCTGCCGCTCCTGATATATCACGCTGACGCCGGCTCTGAGAGCGTCAAGCGGAGACTGGAAGTTTTGCGGCCGACCGTCGATTGAGATCGCGCCGCTGTCGGGTCTCACGTCGCCGGAGAGGATTTTGAGGAGCGTACTCTTCCCCGCTCCGTTTTCGCCGAGCAGCGCGAGCGCCTGCCCGCTTTCGGCCCTGAAAGAGACATCGGCGAGCGCCTGAACGCCCGGGAAAAGCTTTCCGATCCCCGTAAATTCAATGTGACCGTCCATTGCTGTGACCACACCTTTCGCTTTACTTCGCGCGCGTACCGCCCTCCCGTCCGCCCGCCGCCGAACGGACGGACGGGATGCGGACAGACGCCCGCTCCTGCGGACAAAACGGGTCGGCGCCGGATGAATTCCGAAATCGCCTCAAGCTTTCGGGTTTCCGTCCGTCGCGCCGCCCGGCGCCGCATGTATACGCGCGGCGTCGCGGCGCAGCGCCAGTTCCTTGCGGCGCAGACTGAGATAGTCAAACGACAGCGCGACGAGCAGCAGTGCGCCGGACGCCACCTGCTGCCAGTACGGCGGGATACCTATACCCGATATGCCGTTGTTGAACGCGCTCAGGATGATAAGCCCCAAGAGCGCCCCTCCCATTCCGCCCGCGCCGCCGCCGAACGATATTCCTCCGAGGATAGCGGCCGTCATGCCGGCAAACGAGCTGTTCGTAATGCCGGACTGCGTCGCCGATTTCATGCGCGAGGCGTACATAAGTCCCGCGAGTCCGCCCAATATCGCGCTGTTGAGGAAGAGCGTATACGATATTCTCTTGGGGTCGATGCCGGACAGATACGACGCGGTCGGATTCCCGCCGACGAGATAGATGCTCCGCCCGAATTTTGTTCTGCCCATCAGCAGCCCGTACACCGCGAAAAACGCGAAAGCGATGATCACCGATATCGGCAGATAGCCGCCGAAGATCGACTTTGTGCCGACCGCGTTGAACGCGTCGCTCTTTATAGCGATAGCTTTCCCGCCGTCCAGGATGTATCCCAGCCCCTGCGCAAGAAGGCCCGTGGCCATCGTTGTAATGAAGCCCTGCGTATGGAAGCGGTTGATCAGCAACGCGTTGATGAAACCGAATACCGCCACGACCGCGAGCGAGATGATTACGGCCGGTATTACCGGAACGCCGTATCCGGTAAAGAGAAGGGCGAATACGACGCCGGACAGCGTGCCGACGGCGCCGACGGAGAGATCGATCTGTCCGGACACAAGCAGACAGCCCGCGCCGATTGTGAGAATTGAGTTGACGGACATGCCGTTTATCATATTCTTGATGTTGCGCGGCTTGAGAAATCCCCCGCCCGGCGTGAGTATCGCGAAAATCGCGACGATAAACGCCAGAAGAAGCAGGAGCGTAAATGTTTTTGTTCCGGTGAACGCGCGGAACCCGCTCTTTTTTTCCATCCTTGGCGCCTCCTTACGACGCGGGTTTGAGCGCGCGGACGCGTCCCCGCTCGCCGAAATAATCCACCAGCAGCGCCGCTATGAGAATCACGCCCTGCGCCGCCGTCTGCCAGTACGCCTGCAAGCCTATCGCGTTGAGCCCGTTATTGAAAGCGTTGATGAGAATCAGTCCGACGAAAGCGCCGCCCAACCCTCCCGAACCGCCTGTGAACGAGACCCCGCCGAGTACCGACGCCGCTATCGCGTCCATCTCCGCGCCGAACACGTTGTTCGGGCCGCCCATGTGGACGCGCGCGGCAAACACCGCTCCGGCGAACGCGGAGATGGCGCCGCTGTTTACAAACAGTATCGAGGACACCCTTTTCGGCGACACGCCGGCCAGCCGCGCGGCGCTCACGTTTCCCCCGCACAGGTATACCGCCCTGCCGAACTTTGTGAACTTGAGGATGAGCGTGTAGACGGCGAAGAGCGCGGCCATCATGATAAACGGCGCCGGGAATATGCCGATACTGCCGGAGCCGATGTCATAGAACGCCTGGTTGGATATAGACACGTTCGAGCCGTTCGATATGACGAGCGCGAGCCCTTTGTACACCGACGACATGCCTATAGTCGCGATGAACGCCATGAATCCGAGCGTGTTGACGAGAAACGCGTTGACAAGCCCCATGACGCACCCGAACGCTATGGTGAGGAGCAAAGCGACCGGCCAGGGCATACCCGTGCCGAGCAGGAGCGCCACGACGATGCCGGCGATACACCCTTCCGTTCCCGACGCCAGATCGACGTGTCCCGATATGAGCAGACACCCCAAACCGACGGCGAGCGTTCCCGACAGGCTGACGCTCGTCATCAGGGCCATGATATTCTTGGGGCTCATATAGCTTTTATTCGCTATGGTGAAAATGGCGGCGACGACGAGTATCACCGCCAGAAGAGCCGCGATCTTTCCGCGCAGGAACTTCCCGACTTTTACACCGACCATACGGCGCCTCCAAACTTTAACAGACTTCACGCCGCGTTTGCGGGCGCGCCCGCAAACGCGGCGTTCGACCGGATAAACGCGTTTACTTTAACGAATATTTTCGTTTGCAGCGATTTTCGCTCTCCCGTCCTTTTCGGCGTAGGCGAAAAGAATTTTTGCACAGGAGCGCGTGAGGTCCTTCGACTTCGCGGGGACCCCTATATAACGGAGCAAAAATTGTAATATTCTGCATTTTCCGGGGATTTATTCCCCGGAAAATGCTCTTTGCGAGCCGCGCACGGCGAGAACCAATCTCCCGTGACTCGTTTGTGACGGCGAAGCCATCACAAACGAAAACATTCTTTAACCGAGCAGGGCGCTCTGCTCGGCGAGATAGTCGCCGTATGTATCGCGGGTGATCATCGTACCCTCCACCTGTATTCGGGGATAGGTTCCGCCCGCGTCGCGCCACTCCGGCCAGATATCCTCGGCGGTGACGCGGCCGTCCAGGATGGCCACGAGGCAGTTGGCCATATCAACGGCAAATTCGTTGGCGGAGACGGCGCACGCCGCGACGTATACGTCGCCCACGTATCCTGAATTCATCTCCGCGAGGAACGCGTCCGCCTGGATACTGACGGTAAGGACGTCGTCCTCCATCTTCAGCTGTTCAGCCGCGCGCGTCGCTCCCACGGCCCAATCGTCCACGAGCGCCACGACGAACCATTTCTCGATATCCGGGTTCTGGGACAAAAGCTGCGAGGTCAGCTCCTGCCCGCCCTGAACGGAGAAGCCCTCGCTGCCGAGCGCGACGAGGTCGGCGTCAAAAAACTCCCCGTTTGGGAACAGTTCCGCAAATTTGCCGCTAACGCCCGGTTTGCGCTCCGTGATGCCGGAGACCCCGGAGAAATCGAGACAAATGAGTCCGAGCTTCACGGCGGAAAGATCGACGTCGCCCCAGTATTTCCCATAGTTCTCCGCGAGCCACTCCACGCACGCCTGGCCGTTTTTGACCTGCGCCTGCTGTACGCTCGGCCAGATGCAGACTCCGCCGTCGTCCTGGAATGTCGTGGATTCGCCCACGAACGCAATTCCCGCTTCCCTTGCGGCGTCATAGGCGCGGGGCGCGAGCGCGTCGTCGGTGCCGAGTACCAGCGCGTCGTATCCCTGATCTGCGAAGGTGTATATCTGGTTCACATAGGCGTCGAAATCGCCGTTTGCCGCCCACGCGGTGTACTCGTAGTTGAGTTTTTTGCCGAGAGCGTCAAGACCGTCGGATATCGCCTTGTTGAAAGCCCATGTCAGCATGTTGCACACGTAGGCGATCTTGAACGGCTCACGGCTGAAATGGTCGCCGTCCAGAAGCGTTCCGAGCGGCACGCCTCCTGCGGACGCCGGCGGCGGGGAGGAAGCGTCGGGGCCGCTGTCGTCCGGGGAAGGCGAATCCGGTTGGCCCGACGTCGGGGCGCCGGTATCTCCCGGCTGGGACTCGGTATTGGGGGAACACGCGAAAAACGACAGGGTGAGGCACATCGCGAGCAGGGTTGCCAAGAGTTTCTTCATCATCTGTTCTCCTTTCGATTTTGCCGGCGAGCGCCGCCGCCGGACATTATATGCCATTATAACGAAAAAATGCCGGTTGAGAATAAACAATTTGTGATGTTCGCGCAAAGATGGTTCGGGCGGAGCGCGGCGTAGTCCGCGCCGACGATGTCGGAGGTATGACCGGGTTGCGGACTTTGCCCTGCTCTCCGAGGGGGCTTGGACGGGTGTGTCTGTGATAGCGAGCGTCACGCTAAATTCGTACACTCGAACAATTTTCATCGTCAAAATCCCGCAACATTCCGCACAGCTCGCACAGTTCGCAAAATTGTCGCAGACTTGGCAAAATTCGGGAAGCCTGTCGAAAAAGGTATACATTTTTAACCAGTACCCCGCCACCGCAAAACCGTGAAACGGCCAACCCGCAACGCTCTTCACAACCCGCCACAAATGCGCTCAGGGCATGGTTTCTCGAAGTTTGTCTCTATTATTATACAAATTTCGCCAATTGTCAATACCCCCCGCTTAAAAATGTATAGGTTTTGCAACAGCGCCGGACTGCGTCGGGCTTGCGCCCGAGGGAGGCATGGCAAAAACATCAACCTGGTCATGCCTCCGGCGGGGTACTTTTCGTCCCGCCGAAAAGTACCCAAAAGGCGGCTAAAGGGTGGACTTCGTCCCCCTTTAGAAACCCCCTCAAAGAACGAGGTTAAGCTGGTATGTGCCCGTTGTCGATTGAAAGCAGTGACGTCAAATCCGGGTCATTACGCAGTAACCCGCGCCGTAATCCTCGTCCAAAGCCAAAACGAAGCCCAGCCGTAGGCGGGTTCGTTTTGGAGAGGAGGAGCCCCGTAGCGAGCGAGCTTTCGGCTTTAGCCGGAAGCGAGACTTAGCGAAGGGTGCTCCGACGATGCGGCGCTTCTTAAGTACCCAAAAGGCGGCTAAAAGAGGGGGAGTCTCCTCCCCCTCTTGTAGAAATCTCCCCCCGAAATACGATAGGAGTTTAAGCTGGTAAGTGCCCGTTGTCGATTGAAAGCAGTGACGTCAAATCCGGGTCATTACGCCGTGCGCCGTAATCCCCGTCCAAACTCTCGTCCAAAACCGAATCGCAACCCAGCTGGGCGAAGCACAGCGGTTGCGATTCGGAGAGGAGGCGCGACGCAGCGGAGCGGATGCCCGAGCCTGCGAGGGCGAAGCGCAGCGTAGTCCGCGCCGACGAAGCGCAGTCCGCGCCGACGAAGCGTCGGGCTTGCGCCCGAGGAGAGCATGGCAAAATCCGCAACTTGATCACGCCCCCGTCATCGTCGGCGTGGACTACGAGTTTCGCGCAACGGCGACTGTAAAACCAAATCCTCCGCAAGCGTCCCGAAAAACTTACACATTCCGAAAAATTTATGTTGACATGGGCCGACGCGTCTTATAAACTAAGTTTGGAAATTTTGGATTATACCGGGAATTCAGACTTGGAACAATATTTCGCAGAGCGGAATAATTTCGTTTGTGATGGCTTTGCCATCACAAACGAGTCACGGGAGATGAGATCTCGCCGTGCGCGGCTCGCTGAGAGCATTTTCCGAGGAATAACCCCCCGAAAAATGCGAAATATTGCAATTTTTGCATCGTCGCACGGGACGCACTCCTCGCAAAAATTCTTTTCGCCGTAGGCGAAAAGGACGGGAGCGCGAAAACCGCTGCAAACGAAAACATTCGAGCGGAGGTACGCGTCATGTCTGACATAACGACAAA
>JAITKI010000130.1 GCA_031278515.1 Oscillospiraceae bacterium
CCCGCTCTCCGGTCTGGCGAACCTGACGGAGCTTTACCTTTACGGCAATCAAATCAGCGACTTGCGCCCGCTCTCCGGTCTGGCGAACCTGACGCTGCTTGTCCTTTACGGCAATCAAATCAGCGATGTGAGTCCGCTCTCCGGTCTGGCGAACCTGACGTGGCTTGACCTTAGCGAGAATCAAATCAGCGACTTGCGCCCGCTCTCCGGTCTGGCGAACCTGACGGAGCTTTACCTTTCCGGCAATCAAATCAGCGACTGGTCGCCCGTCGCGCACGTTGAGTATGTCGGTGGCCGCCCGTAGCGCGCTACCCCGCGGGGATGTAGCCCTCGCGCTCAAGCAGAAGCCTCCCCTGTTCCCCGCGCATCCAGTCGTACACAAGCCGGGCCGGGCTGTCCTCCGGCTCGTCGCGGCGTATCACGGCGAAAAAGTCGTTTACGAACGGGTATTCCCCGCGCCCTATCGTATCGTTCGACGGCGAGACTCCGTCAACGGGCAGAAGTTTCACGTTCTCGTCAAGCTTCATCCGCGAAACGTAGTAGTACACGTTGTAGCCGATGGCGGCGCGCCCGTTGTCGTAGGACGCTATCGTATCCACAAGCCCGCCCATCTCCCCGATTACGTAATCGGACGGCGGCTCCGCCATCGGCGTTTCGCCCATCACGAGCTTCGTCATAAGCGTCTGGCTTCCGGAGCTGTAGTTGCGCTGGAACGGGACGATCTCCATATCCTCTCCGCCGACGTCTTTCCAGTTCGTTATCTCGCCCGCGTATATCTTCTTTATCTGCTCCGACGTCAGGCTTTCGACGGGATTTGACGCGTTGACGAGAAACACCAGCGCGTCGCGCCCTATCGCCGTCATCTCGGTCTGCTCAGTCGCCTCCCGCAATGTCTCGGCGGGCGGCTCGTACGCGAGCAGCAGATCGGCCGTCCCTCCGTACATCAGCGCGGTGAAGGCACCCGACGTGCCGGAAAATTCGGCGTACCGGGATGCGTCGGCGCGGTCAATGCCGAGAAACGCCGCCGCCAGCGCCTCCGCGAGCGGTATCGTCGCCGTCGAGCCGTCAAGTCTCGGGAAATCCTCCGGCGCCCAGACTTCCGGCGGCGCGGGCTCGGATTGCGCGGGCGTCGGCGCGGGCTCGGACGCGGACGGAGTTCCGTAGGGAGTCCCGGCGCAGGACGCGAGCGCCGCGAGAATCAGGGACGCGAGCGCGAGCGCAGCGAGCTTTTTCATTTTCATGTCCATGCCTTTCGTTTTATTTCAGGCACAAAATGATCATAAAAAGGCATGGTCATAATGTGCGTGTTTTGCGGCTGCCCGCAGGGCGAGCAAAATGCATCCTTACCGCAAGGTTGAATTTATTTCAACCTTGCGGTAAATCTTCTTCCATATCGCGTTTTAATATTTCAATCGGCGGCGGAATCGAACAGGGCGAGCTTGACTACCCACTCTCCCCCGCCGTCGACAATCCCGCCGTAATGGCCCCGCCGCACGGCGTAATACTCGCCGAAATTGTATATGGTCTCATATACCGGTTCCAGCACGATATTGCCGTCGATATCGAGCAACCCGTTATTATGCGGCCAGCCGTCGGTGCGGATTCTTATCAACCCCTCTTTCAGCGGCATTCCGTAGAAAGCATCCACATAGTCGTCACTGTAACGGTATTCTCCGCCGAAGTCGAGCAGGATATTCCCCTCGCCGTCAAAGAGCCGATCGACATATCGCGAGACCGTTTCGCCCTCCGGCGACTCCTCGTCGATGCGGAAGCTGCCGACGAATCTGTCCCCCGGCAATAAAATAATGTTTCGCAAGAACCCCTCCGACACGACGGAGCGGCCGTCTTTCAACATAACGCTGTCCTCGCCCCCGTACAGGGCGACCCAACCGCCGCCGACGTAATTCCCGCCGCCTGCGTCCCATTCCCCGGCGATGGCCCCGGTTGCGTCGTAATATCTTCCGCTTCCGTCCCCGAAAGTTTCCGCGACGGGGTTCCCCGCTCCGTCATAGTAATCTTTGTCGTTCTTGCCGGGATACCAATAGTAATAGCCGTCCCCCTCCGGAACCTTGATCTCGTAGGTGTCAAATTCGCGCCCCGTTTTGTCTATGACGCGGTGTGCCCCCCGGACGGCATCGTATATTTCGGCAAAGCCGTTGCTGAACGGGGACGGGAAATAGCCGTATTCGACACTCACATCCCACGACGCCGGTATGACGACATTCCCGCCCGCGTCCATATAACCGTATTTTTCACCGTCAAAAAACGCCGCCAGCCCCTCCGAGAACGAAACCATGTGAAAAAAGCTGAGATGCGCGGCGTCAAGACCGACAATGTTCAGATGATCGATCCACTCGAACGGCACGGCGGGGCGCGTCAGAACCGTTTTGCCCGTTTTGTCGATGTATTCAAAGCCGGAGGCAAAATCCCGCGTCACGGCGGCCAGCCCCTCGCGGAAGCGCGGCGCGCGCTCGAACTCGCAGGGGATTATCAACTCCCCCGCGTAGTCCGCGACGCCCCATTTGTCCCCGATCTTGACGGCGAACGTCCCCTCTCCCCCGTCCATGACATCGTCGAATTCCGCAACGAAGCCGCCGTCGGACGCCGCCATATACATCTTGCCCGTGGCGCCCTTTATAAAGACGTAGACGCGCTCACCCTCGTATTCAAAGGCCTTTACGTTTGTATACGCGTCGTCGCAGACAATCTCGCCGTCCGCTGTCGCGAAGCCGAGCTTGTACGACGAGTCGCCCAAACCCCCGACAGATCCGATGTACGGGTATATTTCCCCGTAGTCTCCGGGTTTCAGCTCCGGCATGGGACCTTCCTCGCGGCGCGTGTATTTTTCGTCCACGCGGAACGGCGCGAGCTCCGGCAGTTTTTCTACCTCCGGCATATATATCCCCGCAGCGCCGGGCGGAGCCGCCTCTACCGGGGATGTCTCCGCGGGCATTGTCTCCGTGGGCGGCGCGGAGACGGAGGCGCAAGCGCCGAGAAGCGCCGCCACCAAAAGCGCGATAAGGAGCCTTTTCATCGACGTACACGTCCTTCAGCACGGCATTTCATCTGGCTATACACCCGTATGGGGTACAAGGGGGTGGCATCCGCCGACCTCACCGCGCGGCTCGCTCCCGCTCGCGGGCGCCCCCTCGAGACATGCGCAACTCTGCTACTTCCTCCTGTTGTCCTCCAGCACCATGTCCTTGACTTTCATGAGGCGGACTTTGGTGGAGCGGTCGTTTTCCTCCAGCTTCATGGAAATATACCGGATGTTCGTCTGCATCTCCGGTATCATCACGTATTCGAGCGCGTTGACGCGGCGTCTCGTCTTCTCTATATCGTCGGCGAGCAACTGCATCGTCTTCTCCACCTGAGCAAGCTCGAGCATATCGCGGAACACGCCGTCCAGGGCGGCGATCGCGACGTCCAGTTCGCCGGATGTCTGCGCGAAACCGTACGGATATATCTCCGCGCCGCCGGAAGATTCCATGTCGAACTTGTACACGGGTACGTTTACCGACATTATGTTGCGAAACGCCATGTCGAGCCGCACCGTCTGGCGCGGATACAGGAGCGCCTGCTCGAGCATGTCGGGCGACATTACGGCGGACGCCACCGCGAGCGCTCTGTTCGCCCCTGAGAGCCCCTCGTCCACGCGTGTGCGCAGATCGCGGTTTCTCCTGACTATCTCAAGGAACTGGCGCATAAGCTCGTCGCGCTTGTCCTTGAGCAGCTTATGCCCGCGCGCCGCCGTCTTCAGGCGCCCCTTGAGCCGCGTGAGCTCCATTCGCGTCGGTGATATTGTTTTCGCAGCCAATTTACTCTATGCCTCCGCATCCTTGGGTAAGTATTTTTCTATATACTCCGTGCGCACACGTTTGAGTTCCGACACCGGCAGTATCTTCAAAAGCTCCCATCCGAGCGCAAGCGTATCTTCGATTGAGCGGTTCGCCTCATAACTCTGCGAGACGTAGCGCGCCTCAAACTCCTCCGCAAACTTGGCGAACAGCAAATCCGTCTGCGTCAGCGCACCCTCTCCGAGGATTGTCATAAGCTCCTTTGCGTCCTTCCCGGACGAATACGCGGCAAATATCTGGTTCATCGTGTCGGCGTGATCCTCGCGCGTCTTACCCTTGCCTATGCCCTTATCCTTGAGACGCGAGAGCGACGGCAGCACGTCCACGGGCGGCTGGACGCCACGCCTGTGCAGTTCACGCGACAGTATGATCTGCCCCTCGGTGATGTAGCCCGTGAGGTCGGGTATCGGGTGGGTCTTGTCGTCCTCCGGCATGGTGAGTATCGGAATCATCGTAATCGAGCCGGACTTGCCTATGCGCCTCCCGGCGCGCTCATACATCGTGGCGAGGTCGGTATACAGGTATCCGGGATATCCGCGACGCCCCGGAACCTCCTTGCGCGCCGCCGATATCTCGCGCAGCGCCTCGGCGTAGTTTGTTATGTCGGTTATTATGACTAGCACATGCATGTCCTTCTCAAACGCCAGATATTCCGCGGCGGTGAGAGCCATGCGCGGCGTCGCTATACGCTCGACGGCGGGGTCGTCCGCCAGATTAGAGAAAATGACGGAACGGTCGATGGCGCCCGTGCGGTTGAATTCCTGCACAAAATATTCCGATTCCTCAAACGTTATGCCGACCGCCGCAAACACGACGGCAAAATTGCTCTCCCCGCCGCCGAGCACCTTCGCCTGGCGCGCTATCTGCGCGGCGAGCTGCGCGTGCGGCAGACCGGAACCGGAGAATATCGGCAGTTTCTGTCCGCGCACCAGCGTGTTGAGCCCGTCGATTGTCGATATGCCCGTCTGGATAAACTCGTTCGGATAGTCGCGCGCCGCCGGATTCATCGGCAGACCGTTTATATCGTTGTGCGACTCGGCTAAGATCTCCGGGCCTCCGTCGATGGGGCGTCCCATACCGTTGAACACGCGTCCCAGCATATCGCCGGAGACGGCGAGTTCCAGCGGATGTCCGAGAAAACGCACCTTCGAGGCGGCGAGGTTGATGCCGGTCGCGCTCTCAAACAACTGCACGACCGCCGTGCGCTCGTTGACCTCCAACACCTTGCAGCGGCGCACTTCGCCGTTCGGCAGTTCGAGCTCCGCCAATTCGTCGTATGTGACGCCGTCAACATTATCGATGACCATCAGAGGGCTGACGATCTCCTGTATCGTTTTGTATTCCCTGATCATTGGCTCTCGCCTCCCCTCGTTATCGCGTCAATTTGATATACCATCTCGCTCAGTATCACGTCATACTGAGCGTCATACTCTCCCGGCGGCGACATCTTCGCGCGTCCGAGACGCTCGCGCGCCTCGATTTCGAACAGCGCCTGTATGTCCGTAACGCCCTTTTGCAACGCCTCCTGGCAGAGGCTATGATACTGGAGTATCATCTCGAGCAGCCGCCCCTGCTTCTCATAGGACGAATAGCTGTCGAGATCCACAAACGCGTTTTGCTGCAGGAAATCCTCCCGCACTATCTTCGCCGTCTCGAGCGTCAGCCTGTCGGGAGCGGACAGGGAGTCCTGTCCCACAAGCTTTACTATCTCCTGGAGTTCCGCCTCCTCGTCGAGGATCGACATCGCCTTGTTCCTGTTCTCAAGAAACTTCGCCCCGTATTTACCGTCGTACCAGGGCTTGAGCGTATCGAGATACAGGGAATAGCTCGTCAGCCAGTTGACGGCCGGAAAGTGCCGCGCGTACGCGAGCGACGAGTCAAGTCCCCAAAACACCTTTACTATGCGCATAGTCGCTTGCGACACGGGCTCCGACGTATCGCCGCCCGGCGGGGAGACGGCCCCTATGGCCGTGAGCGTGCCGCGCCGTCCGTCGCCGCCCAAGCACTCCACACAGCCCGCGCGCTCATAGAACTGCGCAAGCCGGCTGGACAGATACGCGGGGTAGCCCTCCTCGCCCGGCATCTCCTCAAGACGTCCCGACATCTCGCGCAGCGCCTCCGCCCAACGCGAGGTGGAGTCTGCGATAACGGCCACGTCGTATCCCATATCGCGGAAATACTCGGCAATCGTTATGCCGGTGTAGATGGACGCCTCGCGCGCGGCTACGGGCATGTCGGACGTGTTGGCGATGAGTACGGTGCGCTTCATGAGCGGTTCTCCGTTGCGCGGGTCCTTGAGTTCGGGAAACTCCATGAGCACGTCCGTCATCTCGTTGCCGCGCTCACCGCAGCCTATATACACGACTATATCGACGTCCGACCACTTCGCGAGTTGGTGCTGCACCACTGTCTTTCCGCTCCCGAACGGTCCGGGAACTGCGGCCGTGCCGCCCTTTGCCAGCGGAAACAGCGTGTCTATGATCCTCTGCCCCGAACACAGCGGCGTCGAGGGCATGAATTTCTTGACATAGGGACGGTTTATTCTAACCGGCCACTTTTGCATCATCGTCAGTTCACGCACACCGCCGTCGGGCGTCTTGACTGTCGCTATCACCTGATCGACGGTGAACTGCCCGCCCTCTATAGACACTACGGTACCCGACACTCCCGGCGGAACCATTATCTTGTGGCGCACGGCGTTCGTCTCGTCAACCGTACCCAGCACACTGCCACCCGTGACGATCGCTCCCGGCTCCACATCAGGGGTGAATCCCCACATGCGCGATCTGTTCAGCGCGGGAATATCGACGCCGCGCGCTATAGTCGAACCCGTCTTCTCCCGGACCTCCTCCAGCGGGCGCTGGATGCCGTCGTATATGTTCTCAAGCAATCCCGGGCCCAGCTCGACAGACATCGGAACGCCCGTCGTCTCAACTATGGCACCGGGACCCAAGCCGCTCGTCTCCTCATAAACCTGGATCGACGCGGAATCGCCCGTCATCGTGAGTATCTCGCCGATAAGTCTCTGCTGCCCGACGCGCACGACGTCGGATATATTCGCGTCGGCGAGACCGTCAGCCACGACGAGCGGACCCGAGACTTTTAAAATTCTACCGCTCATTAAATCTACCAATCCTTTGCTACAATAAATTTACGGTGTCAACGCGGTAGCCAGTCGCGATGTATCCGCGCTTGTTGTTTAAGCCATAATAAGAGGGTAATTGGTCTGGCGAATCTCCTTTAGGGCTTCGCGTCC
>JAITKI010000154.1:0-30000 GCA_031278515.1 Oscillospiraceae bacterium
ATATCCTGAAAATTAGAATAATTTCGTTTGCAGCGGTTTTCGCTCTCCCGTCCTTTTCGCCTACGGCGAAAAGAATTTTTGCACAGGAGTGCGTCTCGTGCGACGGAGCAAAAATTGTAGAATCCCGCATTTTCCGGGGATTTATTCCTCGGAAAATGCTCTTTGCGAGCCGCGCACGGCGAGATCCAAACTCCCGTGACTCGTTTGTGATGGCGAAGCCATCACAAACGAAATTATTCAATTATCCCGGATATTATGGGCGATATCTCCGAACGCGAATATTACACGTCGGACAGTCCCGGATTTGTCACGGTAAGGCGGCGGTATGTAAGGCTATTCGGCGCCGATTCCGAGGTCGTTTTTCAGTTCGGACGCCGGTATCACCACCGCTTTGCCGTACCGCCGGCGCAGCTTGTCCAGCGAGCGCTCAAGCGCCTCCTGACGGGCGGTGTCCGGGGCGTCGTCGAACAGGCTGAGCTGCCCGCCGTTGTCCTCGTCCGTCAAGTTGATGGCGGTGACGGTCAGCAGCCGGATGGGCATTCCTATCTTCCAGGAACGCGAGACAATCGACGCCGCCGTCTCGAAAATTGTTTTGGACAGATTTGTGGGCGTGTCGAGTCTCCCCTGCCTGTCTATGACCTCCAACTTCGGGTTTTTGATGGAGACCTGTACGCCGCAGCACTTCTTACCGTGCTTGCGCAGTCTGTATCCCACAGTTTCAGACAGCGCGCGCAGCCCGATACGTATATCCTCAAGGCTCACCAGGTCCCGCCGGAACGTCATGCTGTTGCCCACGGACTTTATATCCTCCCGCTCGTCCGCGACGAGAACGGGACTGTCGTCCAGCCCCCGGGCGTATCTGCACAGCAATAATCCGTGTTTACCCAGTCGCGACAGCGCGGTGTCCTCGCCGAGAGCAGCCAGCTGCCCGATGGTACGCACGCCCATTGCCGCCAGCATTTTTTCCGTCGCTCCCCCGACGTAGAGCATGGAACGCACCGGCAGCGGGTATAAGATCTCCCTGAAGTTCTCCCTTGTGACGACGCTCGTCCCGTCGGGTTTATTCATATCGCTGCCTATCTTGGCAAATACCTTGCAGAAACTGACGCCCACAGACACCGTCAGTCGCAATTCCGCCCTGACGGCGCCCCTGAGCTCATCCGCCACCGCGCCGCCGCCGCCGGCGCGCAGCTTCGGCGTGCCGGTTACGTCCAAATAACTCTCGTCGATGCCGGCCCGCTCCACGCGGTCCGTAAACCGCTCGTATATATTGTTTGCCTTCTCACAATACTCGGTGTACAGACCCCGGCGCGGCGTGAGCAGGATTAGACCGGGACATTTGCGCCTGGCCGACCATATCGGCTCGGCGGTCTTGACTCCGGCTTTTTTTGCCAGCTGGTTCTTTGCGAGTATAATGCCGCGGCGGTTTTCGGGCTCTCCGCAAACGGCCATCGGTCTGCCCAAAGTTTCCGGATGGTCCAGCGCCTCCACCGACGCGAAAAAGCTGTCCATATCCACGTGGAGTATGACGCGCTCCCTCGGATGCGCGGAACCGTCCGGCGTCTGTACGGTACTCACGGCGACTCCTCCCGGATGTCGTATGGGAATAAACCCGGAATATGGATCCCGGCGGCGCGCCGGGAAGCCCTCGCCGGCCCGGCGTCTACACGGGATTGCATTATAGCAGACAGCCGCTCATATGTCTATCGAAATATCGTCGGAATAATTTCGTTTGTGATGGCTTCGCCATCACAAACGAGTCACGGGAGTTTGGATCTCGCCGTGCGCGACGGCGGACAGGACGCGTCGCCCTGCCCGCCGCCGCGCCCCGTGTCATCCCTACCGCGCGAGCGTTATTTCCGCGTCTCCGGAATCATTTCGTTTGTGATGGCCCCGGCCGCGACAAACGAATTGATTCTAAAATTTGAGTCTTTCCTCAGTCGCCGGAGATCTTCAGCGGCGACCGCCTCTCCGTTTTCTCCGCAGCGCCGCGGGTATGAGCAGCCCGGCTGCCGATACGGTGAACAGGCCCGCGGGGATCAGCGGACGGAAACCGTCGCCCGTTCCGGGCGTGTCGCCCAAGGGCGCCGGCGTCTCTTCAAACACCCACTCGCCTGTGTCCTCATCCCATGTCCACTTGCCCAGAGGCGTGCCGGTTTCGTCTATCTCCGTGTAGCCGTCCTCCGAGGGTACCAGCACGCGGCCCGGCGCGTCGGGTACGGGCGGAGTCGTCGAGGACGGGATTGACGGCTGCGTTGACGGAGGGGCGGCGGGCGGCGTCGTGTAAGACGCGGGAGGCGGCGTCGGCGACGATGTGGGAGGCGGAGGCGGGGGCGGCGTCGGCGACGCGGGCGTGGGCGTCACAGTCGGCGTCGCAGTCGCAGTCGGCGTCGGCGTCGGCGTCACGGTGGGCGTCGGCGTTAACGGCGGAGGCGGAGGCGGAGGCGGGACGTATGTCGGGTTTTCCGTGGGATTGCTCGGATCGCCGCCAGGATTGTTCGGGTCGTACCCGTCTCCGCCCTCCGGGTCGAGATACGCCACGTTCCTTATCAGCCCGTATGACGTCACGCGGACGGTGAACGAGACCTCATATCTCTCGCCTCCCTCCAACTCCGGCGCCTCCCAAACGAGCCCGGAGCGCTGTCCCTGCGTCACAAGCGTCGCTTGCGGTCGGCTGGACACATACTGTGTATAGAGCGGAATCGCGTCCGTTATCGCATAGCCGCGCATCGTCTCCGTACCCAGATTCGTCAATTCTATCGTATACGTTATCTCTCCGCCCGGATACACCGTTGTTCCGGACGGCGGAACGGATCGCTTTGTAAACGCGTACACGTGGGCTCGCGTCTCGTTCGTCGGATCTCCGGGGTCGCCGCCGGGATCGAACGGGTCTTTCGGGTCGCCCGGATCGTCGGGAGTCTCTTTTACGTACGCGCGGTTTACTATGTCTCCCGCCGGCGTCCCGTCTCCCGTCTCCGCCGCCGCCGCGACGCGGACGCTGAACCACACTGTACGCTGTTCGCCGGGCGCCAGCGGTCCGAGCGTCCAGCGCACGGCCTCGCCGCCGTCCGCCGTCGCTATGGCGTATCCACCCGCGCCGATCTTTTCGAGCGCGGTTCCTTTCGGCACGGGATCTGTTATTGTCACGTAATCGGACGCGACCATGCCCACATTGCGCGCGTCTATGTAGTACGTTATCAGGCTGCCCGTCTGCACGAATGTTCCGCTAGGCGGGTCGGAGCGCTTGCCGTACCGCAGATAAGGCTCGTATATGGGATGTTCCGTTGTGTTGCTCGGCTCTCCGTCCGGATTGTCCGGGTCAAACGTACCCGTCCCCGGCTTCGGACGCAGATACGCCCTGTTGCGTATGACGCCTTCAAACTGCCCCTCCGGCATATCCAGCGCCTCCACGGTGAAGCTCAGTTCCACGCTGCCGCCGGCCGGGACGCTCACGCGTGTCCACTGTACAATGGTCGTCACACCGTCCGCCGCAAAACCGAATATGCCGCCGTGCGTTATGCTGCCTTGCTTGAGTTTTGTCCCCTCCGGGACCGGATCGGCGATTATGAGGTTTTCCGCGGCGGAACTCCCCGTGTTGCTCACCGTTATCGTGTACGTTATCATGTCGCCCGGCTCTACATACGCGCCGGACGACGGCGACGCCGCTTTGCGTATATGCACGCCTTGCGCGCTTTGCAGGATGTGTTCCGTCTCGTTTGTCGGCGAGCGGGGATTCGCGGCGTCGCCGGCCGGGTTGCCGGGGTCAAAGTAGCCCGGTCCCTGCGGGCCGCCGACGTATGCGATATTGTTCATAACGCGGAAGCTCTCGCCGGATTTCAGCGGCTCCATCGTCACCGTGAATGACACCGTCGCCGTACCGCCCGCCTCGATCTCCGGTATCACCCACTGGACGACCGTCACGCCGCCTCCCACGCCGGCGCCTGAAACGCCGCCGTCCGCTATGCTCTTAATCGTCGTACCGGACGGCGCGGGATCGGTCACCACTACGTCCGTCGCCGCCGCCGGACCGTTGTTTTTCACCGTTATGTAGTATGTGATATCGCCGGGCGTCGCCGTCACCGTACCCGTCGGAGGTACGGAGCGCTTCGATGCCGTGAGTTCCGGCCGGCGCGCGATGTGCTCCGTCTCGTTTGTCGGCGTGCGCGGATTGTCAGGATCTCCGCTGTCCGCCGGATTTTCCGGGTCAAAGTACTGCGTTCCCGGCAGCCCCCCTATATAACCGACGTTTTCTATAACGACTTCCGTGTCGTGTCCCATGAGCGGCAGCACCTTTACCTTGAACGATACGCTCCGCGTCTCTCCCGGCTTGATTTCATTTATCACCCACTGCACCGCTGCGGTTACACCGTCCTTCGCCATGCCGAAAACTCCGCCGGCGCCGGCGCTGACGAACGACGTCCCCACGGGTACGGCGTCCGTCACGACGACTTTTACCGCCGGCTCGGTCGCGCTGCCATTTGTCACAGCTATCGTATACGTTATCTCGTCGCCCGGCTTCACTTCGAGACCGCGCGCGGGATCGGAATCCTTCAGCGCCGTGAGCGTCCCTTTAGGAACGACTTTTTCCACGATGTGCTCCGTCTCATTCGTGGGTACGCGCGGGTTCTCCGAATCGTCGGTCTTCGTGGGATCGTCGGGATCAAACTTGCCGTCTCCGCCGCCCACATACGCGATGTTTTTGACGACGGCCCGCGTCACATCGCCCGGAAGCATCTCGACGCGCGCCGTGAAAGTGACGGTGCGCTTCATACCCGTGTCCACATTCGGTATGACCCATTTGACGTACTGCTTGCCGTCTTGTGTTATCAGTCCGCCGCCGTTACCGATATCCGCCTGCGTCACGACGGTTCCCTCCGGTACGGGATCTATCACCGTGACGTCCCGCGCGTTCGCGTCGCCGTCGTTCGTCACCAGGATGGTATACTTTATCTCGCCGTTTTGCGGTACCTTGGAGCCTGTCGGCGGCACGGATGTCTTTTTCCCGGTAACGTGCGGTACGCGCAGCTTGTGCGTCGTCGTCTGCGTCGCCGCGCGGGGCGTCATATCCGTCGCCCCGTCGGAGAGCGCGGGGTCGTTGGCCGGATTGTCCGGCCGCCAATAGGTGCTCCCGGCGGGGCCGCCCACGTATGCCGTATTGTTCACATATTGCGTATACGGGGACGTCTCCCCCAACAGATTTTGTCCTGTTTTCGCCGGCGCCTTCACATTCTCCGGCGCGAGCACCCGCACGGTGAAGCTGCGGCTTACCTTCTCTTTCGGCGCTATCGACTGTATCACCCAATATATGTACGTGTGCTCCGCGCCATCCTTCGTCTTGGCCTTGAAAGTGCTATAGCCGCTTGCCGGCGCGTATGGCGACGCATTGTACAGCACTGTGCCGTCCGGGATCTGGTCCGTCACCGTCACGCCGCGCGCCGTCGCGGACGCGTTGTCGTTAGTAAGTTCTATTGTATATGTTATGAGGCGCTTCGCGCTGTCGCCCGCGTCGTCGGGGTCGATATCGAAATATTTTGCGGGCGGCCCGGGTAAATTTTCATTTCCCTGCGAGTATCCGGGCGACGCCTTCTTTACCGCTTTCAGATCGGAGTCGCTCATCTTGCTTACAAACCCGGCGTCGACGTTCTCGTACTCGTCAACCAAGACGTCCATGTCGAGCGTCGCCTTGAATACGTAGTCGTCGCCGGACATGTACCAGCCGGCGCCGCCCACGTTCACAACAGCTCCCGCGTCGCTGTTGAGCGACGACGATACACCCTGCTTGTGATAGTCGGTCACTCCGTAATCACGCGCCATATCATCGGTCAGCGCAAATCCGACGCGGTATACGTTTCCATTATCCAAATGGGGCAGATAATTAAAGCGGTACGTCCCGCTCAAGCCTGTCGATACGCCGGCTATATCGTTCCCGACTATATTCGCGTTCACCGGCGCGTACACGCCGGTGTTTTTGTTGTACTCAAAGAGCCGCGCCTTCACGCCGCTCAGCGGAGGCTCTCCCGCGTCCTGACGTCCGTTTCTGTTTGTGTCCGCCCACGCCTTGCCGCTTATGTTGCGCGCCACGACGCCTGTCGTCACTATTCCGGTGCGCAGCAGGACGTTCATATCGCTGTTTGTAAAGCACTGGTTTGCGTATATGTCCCCCGGAGAGTTCCCGCCCGGGGTGATTGTTATCTCGAGGGGAGTTAAATTGTCGTCTTTGCTTATCGGATCTCTGTAAGCCAGTAGTATGGCCGTGACGTTTAAGGGCAGTTCGGCGCCTACGACATACTTTGTCCAGCCGCCGCCTTGCTCCAAAACAGCTTTCCCCGGGTCGATATTTATACCGGAGGAATCCCGCGTCGTGTAGTAGATCTCTAAGCCTTTCTCGCTTGGCGGCAAGCCTACGCTCACCGTGTAATCGCCGTGAAAGCTCGTCCCTCTGCCGTCTCCGTTATACGGCAGTATATCAAGCGCCCGCGCGTCGTCGATCTTCTCCTCCGTCGTGGCGTACACTTGAAGGGTGTATTTGAATTGCTCATTCATATCCGTCAAATACTTGTTCGCGCTCTTGCGCACGCCGACGCCGGCCATCTTGTTTACCGTCACGGTGGACAGCGCCGTGCGGGAGCCGATGTCGCTCTTGTCCTGAGGTATGCTTATCTCCGCGCGGTTTACGCGCCCCGCCACAACGTCGTTCACCCTCACCATGGAGACAACGGGGTCAAACAGGCTGTCGTACAAACCGCTCTTGGGCGTTTGGTTGTCTTTTGTAAAGTCCAGATCGACAGCTATGTCGGTGCTGTACGTTATAGGCGCTATCGCCTTCCCCGGTACGGCTTCAAGCCTCCATATGAGTAGCATGGAACCGTCGGCGTTGCCTATCTGCATGTCCGGCGGGAACTCTTTCCCGCCCTGCTTGGCGGAGCCGCTGGCATACACGAGCCCCGGCGGTATCTTGTCGGTTACGGTGACCTCCACAGGCGGGATGTCGGAATTTGGCGTGTCAGTCGTAAACGCGGGATTCAGCTGCCAATTTATCCGTTCGTTTTGCATGAACGCCGTTTGGGTCTGACTCCCCATTTTGTTTGTGACACTTTTTGTTATAGAAACCTTATACGGAAGTATGAGTACCGTATCGGCAAATTTTGCCCCCGGGTTGTTGTATTCTCCGCCGGCGTTCGCCTCGCCGTTGGCACTGTAATACGTCTTGGCGTAGTGGTCGTCGGCGACATAACTCGCGGTATATTTGCCGTTGTCCTCGGGGTAGATAAATCCGGCGGCGATTGTATCGCGCAGGAACCCCGTTTTTCCGCCGACGTTATTTATGTACACGCGTCCCGCAAACGGGTCGTTCACTATAGCGTTTATATTATCATAGTCGCCAATTGTCCGCGCCTGGCGGAATCTGACGCCCCACGTGTAGATGCCCGTCGTGTCGTCATTGTATACGCCGCCGGGATAGTTCTGATCGGCGTAAAACTCCGTGTACCAGTAGGTTCTGGCGCCGGGTTCCGCGAGATTGAAATCCTCCACCAAAATCGCGCTGACTTTCTTGCCGCCCGCCGTCGCCGGAATGTCCGTCAGCGCGCCGGCGGAACTGCTCGAAAAGTTGAGCGGATACCACGTGTATTCCCCTCGCCGCGCTTCCTGTATTGTCCTTTCGTCGTACTGTTCACCCTGCGCGCTTTTGAGCGTCCCGTAATACATTTTTATTTTGGCGACTTCAGACGCAAGCGTGTTAAACGCCTTCTGCGCCCGCTGCGCCCGACCGGCTCTGATTACTGTGGGATTCCATTTCAAAAGCATCTCAACGCCGCCGTTTGCCGTCGCCGCGGTTCTTTCGGTTTCAACGCACGAGTGAACTCCAAACCTTCCGCCGTACGCCACGGAGCCAAGTCCGTCGCCTTGAGGATTGTAATCTCTTCGACCGGAAAGCGTAGTATAATTGAGAAACCCGCCCGGCACGGCCTGCGTTATCTTTGTGTACACCTCCATCGATCCCGGCGGATACAGGTACTCGGTATACGTATTGTTGGCGGCGTTTACGAACTCCTTCCCTTCTCCGCCGTCGCCCACCTTGATCCTAGTGGCATAGAGCGTCGCGGAGATATTGGACGACGCGGCGGCTTTACTGTAATCTGACATCTTAAATGTGTCTATAGGCACGTATACCAGCAGAGACGCCGACGCGAAATAGCGGTTCGTATTTGTGTCGAACGGGGATGAGCTCACTCCGCCGATATACAGATCGGGAAAATGCGTCGCTATAACGTATTTATCAAATATCAGCGTCATTTTTTGATATGATTCATCCACCATCGACGTGATCGCGGTGTCGTTGCGAGCCGTAATTATTCCGGTATTGTATACGGTGTGGCGTTCCGCCGAATCCGCGGCGTTAAAGGCCCTGCTCGCCACGCCGTAGTCTACGCTGGCGGTAATGGACCTCTTTCCTGTTCCCTGCGGAATATCGTCCGTATAATTGCGAAAATAGCTATTCGCTCCACTGTTGAGGTACGTGAAATCATATGCCACAAGCCGAGACTTATTCTTTTGCGTCGCGTTAATATCTATGCTGGGAATCTCGGACGCCGCGCCGCTCGCGGCAAGTGTTACTTTCTCCCCAAGTTCAACCGTAATCGTTTCATTGGGGGCCATGACGCCTTTCATATCCTGCTTTTTTGCCGTGCTGTCGTATACCGGTAACGGCGCCATTTTTACAGCCACATTATACCCTACAAACATGCTGTCTTTTATATATCCTGTCGGTACAGTCGTTTCGGCGTCAAATACATTTCCGTAGCGGTATCCGCTCACGCGGCTGTTGTATATTCTCGCGCCCAGGCTGATCTTGGCGCTGACAGTCGTCTTGTCGGCATTCACACTCCTGCCCGAATCTTCCATATTGTAGTCCTTGCTGTCGTTTACGGAGATTATTTCCGCCTTGAAAGACGGCGTAAATTCCGTCGCGTTGGGCGCTCCGTATACTTGCAATGTCAGCGGAATCTCCCACGACTCGCTCATCGCCTTGAGTTTGATCTCCACCGTCGCGGTGTTTACGCCGCTTGCGATAGCGGAGGAGGAAAACGGCGCCGTGAATTTGGCGTACACCGATTTGTCGTCCTGCGCCCCAGAAAGCGTCGCCGTAAGGCGCACCACGATGTTTTCATACGTCGTTTCGTCAAGCACGTTGGCCGGGGCTGTGGATAGCTTCATGTTGTAGATTATCGAGTCATTAGAGCGCACTATGGCGTTCTCGCCGTCGGAATCGTAACCGGCGACGACCGCGCTTGTATCATCCACCACATCGAACACGGCTGTGCCGTCCTGTTGACTGATAATACCGAACACATTCACCTTAACGGGTACAGGTTCTACGCTCAGCGGGCCAATCCTCGCAAGCCTAGATGTCGGCGCCGGCGCGTCGATCACCTCCGCCGAGCTCTCAGCCGTCACCACTTCACCGCCGTCGTCAACGGCGCTGAATATGAACCTTGCCGTACCCGCCGCCGTCGCCTGGAACACGAGGCGAATACGCGTCCCCGGCGTTCCCAGCGAGTCGTCAAAGCGCAATTTTATGCCGTCCGCCACCCGGACGAGGCTGTCCGAGCGCCCAAATTCCGCGGTGACGCCGGCTTCCGGTTCCGGCGCGGCTTCCGGGTCCGGCGCGGCTTCCGGCTCCGGCGCGGCTTCCGGCTCCGGCGCGGCTTCCGGCTCCGGCGCGGCTTCCGGCTCCGGCGCAACCTCCGGTTCCGGCACGGCCTCCGGTTCCGGCGCGGCTTCCGGCTCCGGCGCGGCTTCCGGGTCCGGCGCGGCTTCCGGTTCCGGCGCGGCTTCCGGTTCCGGCGCGGTCTCCGGCTCCGGCGCGGCTTCCGGCTCCGGCGCGGCTTCCGGTTCCGGCGCGGCTTCCGGCTCCGGCGCGGCTTCCGGCTCCGGCGCGGCTTCCGGTTCGCTCCGGATGTCGTCAATATCTCCGTTCAGCGCGTAGCTCTTGTATATCACGTTCTGCGGCAACGTTACTTCCATATTCCGCAGACCTGCTGCGGACGGAATCAGATCAATTTCCATATCGCCGCCGACCGTCGCGCCGCCGCTCACCACTTCAAATCGCAGCGGAGCGTCCCCGTCCCACGCGTCCTGCCGCGCCCCGCCCCGCTGCGAGCCCGTGAACAGGGAAAGCGATATCGCCGCCGCCAGTGAGAAAGCCAGTACCCTTTTTAACCCTTGTGTACTCCGTGTGCCTTTCATATGTCATCCGTCCTTTTCATTATTTTTGCAGTCTCCTTTACCGGCACCGCAGGGCTGCTTGTCCGAAACAACCGGGAAACACCCGCATGATATTTTAACCGTCGCATTTTGCAAAACGCGGCGAAATGTGGTGAAATGTGTAAACGCAAGAAAAAATTGGTGAAATTAATAGAGCGGCGCCCCGACGCGCAACCTTGACACAGAGCGGCCGATATGATAATCTGGAAAACAGCATCGCCGGATAACGGGAAAAGGAGGAGCGCGCTATGGCCGACACAAAATATACATTTGAAAACGAGGTCTTTAAGGACACCTACCGCCACACGACCTCACACATTATGGCGCAGGCCGTAAAGCGCCTGTATCCGGAGGCCAAGCTCGCGATAGGCCCGGCCATAGAGGACGGGTTCTACTACGACTTCGACACCGAGACGCCGCTTTCCCCGGAGGATCTCGAAAAAATCGAGGCGGAGATGCGCCGCATCATAAAGGAGAAGCTGCCCATAGAGCGTTTTGAGCTTGAACGCGCGGAGGCTCTGGAACTCATGCGCTCCCGAGGGGAGCCGTACAAGGCGGAACTGATTGAAAATCTGCCGCCCGATGCCTCCATCAGCTTCTATAGGCAGGGGGAGTTTACCGACCTGTGCGCCGGTCCGCACCTCGATTCGACGTCCCGCGTCAAGGCGAACGCGCTGAAACTCACCTCCGCCACGGGCGCGTACTGGCGCGGCGACAGCAGCAATAAGATGCTCCGGCGCGTGTACGGCACGTGCTTTCAGTCGAAAGACGAACTGGACGCGCATCTTATGCGCATTGAGGAGGCCAAACGCCGCGACCACCGCAAACTGGGACGCGAACTCGACTTGTTCGCGACCTTTGACGAGGGACCGGGTTTCCCGTTTTTCTTCCCGAAGGGCATGATATTGCGCAATGAGCTGATTGACTTCTGGCGGTCGGAGCACAGGAAAGCGGGCTATGAGGAAATCAGCACGCCGATTATTCTCAGCGGGGAACTGTGGCATCGCTCCGGACACTGGGATCACTATAAGGACAACATGTACTTCACAAATATCGACGAGAGCGATTTCGTGATAAAACCCATGAACTGTCCCGGAGGGATGCTCGCTTACAAACGCCGGATGTGGTCCTACAGGGAACTGCCGGTCCGCACGGCGGAGCTCGGGCTTGTGCACCGCCACGAGCTGTCCGGGACGCTGCACGGACTCATGCGCGTGCGCTGCTTTACACAGGACGACGCGCACATATATATGACTCCGGAGCAATTACCGGGCGAGATATCGGGCGTGTTAGACCTCATCGACAGGATATACACGGTGTTCGGTTTTGAATACAAGGTGGAACTGTCCACGCGCCCCGACGATTTCATGGGCGAGATCAGGACATGGGACATAGCGGAGGCGGCGCTTGAGAGCGCGCTTAAAGCCAAGGGCGCGGATTACAGCGTAAACCCCGGCGACGGCGCGTTTTACGGACCGAAAATCGACTTCCACCTCCGCGACAGCATAGGGCGCACGTGGCAGTGCGGCACGGTACAGCTTGATTTTCAGATGCCGGAGCGCTTTGAGCTGGAATACACGGGCGCAGACGGCGAAAAGCACCGACCCGTGATGCTGCACCGCGCGATATTCGGCAGCATAGAGCGATTCATAGCCATACTCACGGAGCACTGCGCCGGAGCGTTCCCGCTCTGGCTCGCGCCCGTGCAGATAGCCGCCCTGCCCATCACGGACAGGGCGGGCGAGTACGCCCGGAGCGTCGCCTGCGCTCTCACGGACCTCGGGTTCCGCGCGGAAACGGATCCGCGCAATGAGAAGATCGGGTATAAGATACGCGAGGCGCAGCTGCGGAAGATCCCGTATATGCTCGTGTTCGGGGACAAGGAAACGGAGTCCGGGACGCTTGCCGTGCGCTCACGCGCCGAGGGGGATCTTGGGGCGATGACGGCGGATGAGTTCATCGCGAAAATAACGGCGGAGCGCGGTAGCAGGTCCGTGTAAAAAATTACATCGCGCCGCATTACATAAGAAAACGCGCTCCTTCGTAAAATATGGCGGCAAGCCTGTTTACAAAGGAGCGGTTTACTGTGAACGGAAAAAAACTCATTTCGGCGCTCGCCGTGATTATCGCCGTGAATATACTCGTGATCGCGATAGCGCAAGAGGCGGACGCCGCCGTGTACCGCCGGGGTTCGTCCGGCACCGTCGTCACGCAGATTCAGACCAAGCTGCGCGCGTGGGGCTATTTATCCGGGAACGCGGACGGCGTTTTCGGCGCCAAAACGGAGCTGGCCGTGAAAAGCTTTCAGCGCAGGAACAACCTCACGGCGGACGGCGTCGCGGGTCCCGCCACGCTCGCCGCCCTGGGGATAAGCGCTGCGGACACGAGCTCGGGCTCGGCCCGCAGCGGCGATGTGAATCTGCTGGCGCGGCTTATATCGGCGGAGGCGCGCGGGGAACCTTACGACGGACAGGTCGCCGTGGGTGCCGTTGTGCTGAACCGTATACAGCACCCGTCGTTTCCGAGCACGATGTCCGGCGTCATATATCAAACGGGCGCGTTCACATGCCTCGTGGACGGCCAGTTCGACAAGCCCGTGGCGGAGAGCGCCTACAAGGCGGCGAGCGACGCCCTGAACGGATGCGATCCATCCGGCGGCGCCATCTATTATTTCAATCCCAAAACAGCCACAAGCGCGTGGATTTGGTCGCGCCCCGTGCTGCTCGAAATCGGCAGACACAGATTTTGCGCGTAGCGCGGCGGCGCGTGGATAACAGCCGTGCCCTCAATTCTCCTCGTACGCCCTTGTTAAAATATCCGATATGAGCTCGCGCGTCACGGGCAGCGGGGATGTGACTATGCCGTTTTTCGCCGCCATTTCGCACTGCATCACGACCTCCTCCGGCACGACGGACAAAAGCCCGCTCAAGCCGGGAACCAGTTCCCTTAACGGCGGGAGGGATATTTCTTTCATAAGCCTGCGGGCGGCGTCGGACGCGGCGCGCCCTATCTCATCCGGCGGCGCGTTCGGGGGAAGCGCCGCGCCGAAGCTCTCCGCGAAATACCGCGTCTGCTCCGCCTTCACGGGCGCTATGGCTTCAAGCACCTGCGGCAGACACGCCGCGCAGCCGTTCCCGTGCGGAACGTGGAACTTCGCCCCGAGACTGCGCCCTATGTCGTGCGACAAATGGCACAGCGCCCCCGACATGGAAATCCCGCCGAGGGCGGAGGCGAGCATCATCCCCTCCCGCGCCGCTCTGTCGCTCCCGTCCCTGACGGCGCGGACGAGATATTTCGATACGAGCGCTATCCCCTCCCGCCCCGTGACAGCGGACACGGCGTTCGCGCGCGCGGAGGTCAGGGACTCCGCGCAGTGGCAAAGCGCGTCCATGCCCGTGGACGCGGTGACGGACGGCGGCAGTCCGAGCGTGAGTTCCGGATCGACGATGCCGAGCGTGACGGCGCAGCCGATGCCCGCGATGTTCGTCTTGATGCCGCGCTTCGTGTCCGTAATGACGCCTCCCGGCGTACATTCGCTGCCCGTGCCCGCCGTCGTCGGAATGGCTATCAGCGGGACGGACGGCTTCGTCACAACGCCCTCTCTCCCGTAATACCGCGACAGCGGCGGGGGATTCGCGATGAGAAGCTTAGCGCCTTTCGCCGTGTCGAGACTCGAACCGCCGCCGACGCCGACGACGCAATCGACCTTCTCCGACGCGCCGAGCGCCCCCGCCGCCTCCACCGACCAATCGGGCGGGTCGGCGAGCACGCCGTCAAACGGCACGGTCTGTATCCCGGCGTGGCTCAGAATTCTGATGATCCGCGCGGAAATCCCGGCTGCGGCGACGCCCTTGTCGAAGACGACAAGAGCCTTTTTACAGCCGAGCTTAATTAACTCCGCGCCCGTTTGCGCGGCTGCGCCGAAGCCGAAAAGTATCGGGTTCGGTGCCGACCAGATTGACGCCATATCCGCTTAACCTCCCTATAATTTTATCCGTTCCTCCCAGAACGTGCGCGGCGTTTCGGACATATGTATCCAGATGTGCTTGTGATAGCAGTACTCGTCGAGCACAAGCACGGAATTTTCCTTTGTCCAGCCGGACTCTTTCCGCCCGCCCCACGGCGTTTCGGGGACGATGGCGAGGTGCTGGTTTATCCACGCGGTGCCGACCTTCAAGCGCTCGATCAGCAGCATCCCGAGACGGTAATCCGACGTCCAGACAGATGCGGACAGCCCGTAGCGGCAATCGTTGACGAGCTCCGGCGCGTCCTCCGGGGAGGCTATTTTCATGACGCCGACGACGGGGGCGAAGATTTCCTCCTGCATAAGTTCCGTCTTGTTGTCGTACACCTCGAAAATCGTCGGAAGCACGAACGCGCCGCGCGCGAGGTACGGATCAGAGGGCGGCGCGCCGCCGAGCAGGACGCGGCATCCGGCGCGCTTCGCGCCCGCGATATAGGCCTCCGCCGTTTCGCGGCACTTCATATAGGCGAGCGGGCCCATCATCGTGTTCTTATCCATCGGGTCGCCGACAATGATTTTCGACGACGCCTTCACGAAGCGCGGCACGAACTCGTCGTAAATACCCGCCTGCACGTAAAAGCGGCTCGGCGAGCCGCAGTTTTGCCCGGAGTTGAAAAACGCCGCGTACACGGCGCCCTCGACGGCGGCGTCGAGATTCGCGTCGTCCAGCACTATCATCGCGTTCTTCCCGCCGAGTTCCGCGGCTATCGGCATAACGCGCGGCGCGGCGAGGGAGAGTATGCGCTTGCCGACGGAGGAATCCCCCGTGAAATTGATTTTATCGACTCCGGGGTGCGTCACGATCGCCTCCCCGACCTCCGGGCCCGGTCCCGTGACGATGTTCACGACGCCCGCCGGGATGCCCGCCTCGACTATGTACTCGCCGAGCTTCAACACGGTTACGGGCGCGCAGGACGCGGGCTTCATCACGACCGTATTGCCCATTATGAGCGCCGGGGCGAGCTTGGACACAGCCGTAACGAGCGGGAAGTTCCACGGGGATATGAGCCCCACCACGCCGAGCGGCTCGCGCACCGTCATAACGCGCGCGTCCGGGTCGGCGGAGATAGTCATCCCCGTCGCCGCCCTGCCGAGCCCCGCGATGAATTCCAGCTCTCCGGGGACGAATTTGATGTCGAAATTGCGCGTTTTGGAGATCGGGCCGCCGTACTGCGCCGTTTCCAGCGCGGAAAGCTCCTCCGAATGGCTCCGCACGATGTCGGCAAGCCGGAAAAGCATCTCCGCGCGCTCGCCGATGTATGTGTTTTTCCACTGCCGGGCGGCGCTTTGCGCCGCTTTCACTGCGAGATCCACATCCTCCGCCGTACAGCGCGGGACTGTGGTGAATACGGTATTGTCGGATGGGTTTATGACATCCATCAGCCCGCCCCGCACGGGTCTTGTCAGCTTGCCGTCGATGAGAATCTTAAAATCGTATGAAAACATCATTATGGATATGCCTCCTTATGTGTAATTCACGCAGACGAGCTTTTGGTCCGTGAATTCCTCCATGCCGTATACGCCGCCCTCTTTGCCGATGCCGCTTTCGCGGATGCTCGTCCCCCACGGTTGTTCGTCCGTAAGCATCTGGCAGTTGACAAACACCGCGCCGACGTGAAGCCTATCGACGAGTTTCAAGCCGCGCGAGACATCTCGCGTCCAGACGTGCGCGCAGAGACCGTAACTCGAATCGTTCGCGAGCGGCACGATATCGTCGTCCCCGGAGTATTTTATCAAAACGGCGACGGGTCCGAAAATTTCCTCACGCGCGGCCTTCATCGTGTGCTTGCAATTGGCGAGAACTGTGGGCTCAAGGAAAAAGCCGGGCGATAACGCCTTGCCGCCGCAGACGATTTCAGCCCCCTCCGAAACGGCGCTTTCGATGTACCCCAGCACCTTGTCGCGGTGCTCCCCGGAGACGAGCGGACCCATATCTACGGCTTTGTCCTTCGACGGATCCCCGACCTTCAATGTCCGGGCGTAGGCGGAGAACTTGTCGCGGAACTCGTCAAAGACGCTCTCGTGGACATAGTAACGCCCCGGCCCGGAGCAGTGCTGTCCGGAGTTGTTGAACTGCCGCCACGCGAGGACTTTTATCGCGGCGTCGATATCCGCGTCGGGATATATGAGGACGGGGTTGTTCCCCCCGAGTTCCATGACGCACTTTTTAACGGTCGGCGCGGCGAGCGACAGGATGGCTTTTCCCGTTTCGCTCGAACCCGTGAAGCCCACCATATCCACGCCGGGATGGGACGCGAGCGCCGCGCCAGCGACGCCTCCGGAGCCGGTTATGACGTTCACGACTCCGGGCGGAAGCTCCGCCTCCGCTATGACCTCCGCGAATTTCAGCCCGATCAGGGAGTTGACGGACGGCGGCTTAAGTACGCACGTATTGCCGACGGCGAGGGCGGGGGCGAGCTTCACGGCCGTCATAATCGTCGGGAGGTTCCACGGGATTATGAAGCCGACAACGCCGACAGCTTCGCGCTTTAAGAACGAAAGCGTATCGGGATTGGGCACGGGGATCTGATCGCCCATGAGTCGGGACGCGGCGGAAGCGCTCCACTCGAACTTCGCCGCCGCGCCCATGCACACGCCGAAGGCGTCCTTGTAGGGGGTGCCGTGCTCCAAGCCCTCAAGCTCCGCCATTTCCTCCGCTCTCGCGCGTATGCGCTCGGCTATGCGGAGCAGATACTTGCTTCGCTCCGCCTGCGGCAGGGCGCTCCACGCCGGAAAGGCGGCTCGGGCGGCGTCGACGGCAAGCCCGACATCCTCCGCGCCGGCCATCGGCGCCGTGCCGAACGCCTTGCCGGTCGAGGGGTTCAGCGTCGTGAGCCGCGCGCCGGAAACGGCGTCCGTGAAAGCGCCGTTTATGTACATTTTCCTGTGCTGCATAAAAGTTTCTCCTTTCCGGCGGTCTTTTGCCGCTTTCATTTTACTCGCGCCGCGGCAGAATTGCAAGCAATTTTCAGCGCGGGGGAAGCAAGAAAAAAAGTATTGCAATTCAAAAGCGCGGAATGTATAATACAAAACTGCGGGCGGCGCGGCGAAGCCCGAAAACGCCCGCTTTGAATAAAGAATAACTTGTACGGATGTGATAACAGCTTGAGGGGAATAAAAATATTGCTCGCAACGGCGGCAATCCTTGTGCTGGCGGCTTTGATGCCACAGCGCGTTTACGCGGCGGATAGCGTACTGGGGAACGACAAGGCGTCCGTCGATGTCACGAATATATCCGACGGTTACGTGAGGGTCGCGCACAAGGCGGAGACGAAGGCGAAGCTCAAGGTGATTATAATAACGCCGAAAAAGACGCAGTATACATATGACCTCGAGCCGGGTAAGGATGGGGAGGTTTTCCCGCTCACCGAGGGCGACGGGAAATACTCCGTCGGCATATATACGAACACGAGCGGCAAGCAGTACGCCACGACGTTTAAGACGGAAATCGACGTCAAGCTCCGCGACGCTTACGCGCCGTTCCTGGTGCCGAGCCAATATGTCAACTACGACGCCAAGAGCAAGACCGTCGCAAAGGCCGCAGAGCTCGTCAAGGACAAGAAGACCGAGCTCGACAAGGTCGCGGCGGTATACGATTATGTCACGAAAATCAAATATGACAAAGAAAAGGCCGCCTCCGTGCAAAGCGGTTACATCCCCGACGTGGACAAGCTCATATCCGCGTCCCCGCAGAAGGGTATCTGTTTCGACTACGCGGCGGTAATGACGGTTATGCTCCGCAGTCAGAAGATACCGTGCCGGCTCGTCGTGGGCTACGCGGGCGAGACGTACCACGCTTGGATTGACGTGTACACGAAAGAGACGGGTTGGATAATGGGATATATTCAGTTCGACGGCAAGACGTGGAAGCTTATGGACCCGACATTCGACTCCACCGGGGGCGGGAGCGAATCCGTACGGAAATTCATCGGGGACGGCAAAAATTATTCGGTGAAATACTATTATTGATTATTAAAGGGCAAAGAAAGGAACGGACACCATGAAACAGTTTTCGCTTTCGCATGTATCTTCGTTCTGCATGTCCCTGCATCTCGCGATGCGGGCGGGTATCCCGGTGCCGGAGGGTCTCGGCATGTACAAGGAGGAGGAGACGGACGGCGCCCGCAGGGAATGTTTCGCCGCCGTGGAAAACGCCGTCGCGCTCGGCGGGAGGCTCTCGGATGCCCTGCGGGAGTCAAAGGCGTTTCCGGGCTATATGACCGATATGGTGGAGGCGGGAGAGAAAACAGGCAAGCTTGACGATACACTGCTGTCGCTGTCCCGGTACTACGACAGGCAGGAGGCGATATCGAAGAGCATCCGGGGCGCGGTCACGTACCCCGTTATGTTGCTGTGCGTGCTGATTTTGGTGCTTGTCATATTCGTCGCGAAGATACTGCCCGTATTTTCGGACGTTTACCGCCAGCTCGGCGCGCAAATGTCGGGGCCGGCGACCTCGGCGCTGCTGTTCGGACAGTGGTTGGGGGATTACCGCTTCCCCGCCGCCGTCGTCGTCCTTGCGGTCGCCGTCCTCGCGGTGGTTTTCCGCGCGCGGCTGAAAGCGTTCCTGCGCGGGCTGTTCATGGGCGGAAGGCTCGGGGCGTCCATGCTTGCCGCGCGCTTTTCCGGGATTTTGGCGATGACACTCTCGTCGGGTATGGACTCCGACGAGGCGCTGACTATGGCGGCGCGCCTGACGGAGGACAAGAAAGCGGCGGCGAAAATCTCCGCGTGCGCGGAGGAAGCCGCGAAAGGGATGAGCTTCGCGCAGTGCGTCGCCGACACCGGGATTTTCTCCTCGCTGTACAACCGAATGCTCGCAATCGGCGCGCGCACGGGCAGCGCCGACACGGTGATGGAGGAGATAGCGCGGCGCGCGGGCGACGAGGCGGACGACAGGCTTGAGGCGTTCATCGGAAAAATAGAGCCCACGCTTGTGATCATAATGTCCCTGCTCATCGGGCTTCTGCTGCTGTCCGTTATGCTGCCGCTTGCCGGCATAATGTCGGCGATATGAAAACCGCGCTGAGGGCTTACGGGTTCGGGCTGGGGCTGTTTGCCGTGATCGCGGCCGTTTTGCTCCGGGGCGTTTCCTCTACGGAGAAGGCCGGGGCGGAGGAACAGGCGGAGCTTCTGCGCGAGAGCATCTCCCGAGCCGTTGTGAGTTGCTACGCGCTTGAGGGCAGTTATCCGGAGAGCCTCGATTACATAACCGAAAATTACGGCGTGAGGGTTGACGGGTCGAAATTCATCGTGCATTACACGATTTTCGCGTCGAACATAATGCCGGAGGTGGATATAATCGAGCTGAAAGGCGCGGGGGCGTACGAATGAAACGGTACATACACACGGTTGACGCCGTTTTCGCGCTGATACTGTTCTGCGCGTTCGCCTTGTCGATGCTCATGGTGCTTATGACGGGCGCGGGGGCGTATAAAGGCATACGCGACGCCGTCCGCCGGAGCTATTCCGAGGACACGTGCGTCAGCTACATCGCGATGAAGCTGCGTCGCTATGACAGCGCGAACCGCTCCGTGAGCCTCGGCGAAATCGGCGGTGAGGACGCGCTTCTCCTGACGGAGACGACGGACGGGACGGAGTACACGACGGTCGTCTATTACTATGACGGCGGCGTCAGGGAGCTTTACGCGGAGAGCGGATACGATTTCAAGCCGGAGGACGGCTTTGAGATAATCGAGGCGCGGGCGCTTGAAATCGCCTCGCCGTCCGGCGGCGTGTACGAAATCCGCTGTGTCGGCGCGGGCGGCGGCGAGGCGGGGACGACAATAAGCCTGAGAAGCGCGGGGGTTTCGCCATGAAAGGCACGAAGACAAGCCTTTTCCTCGTGGAGCTGATGCTCGCGCTTCTGCTCTTCGCGTTCTGCGCGGCGATTTGCGTGCAGATATTTTATGCCTCCGGCCGCCGCGTGCGGGAGGCGGAGGCGCTCAGCCGCGCGGTGTTCATAGCCACGGAGGCCGCCGAGCTATATAAGGCGTCCGGAGGCGATCTGGAAAAGACGGCGGAAAACTACGACCGGCTCAGCCACGCCGATCCCTATAACGGCACGCTGACCGTATACTGCGACGAAAACCGGAATGCGGCGCTCATTCCTTCGCTGAGCAGTCAATTTCCGAGCTCCCCCTACGGCTATATTCTCGTCGTGTCCGAGACGGGCGGCGGCTCGGCGAGCGTGACCGTCCGCGAGTCCGGGGAATTTTCGGCTCCCGGGGAAGCGCGTGACATTTTCTCAATTGACGTAAAGGCGGTGAGCGCCGATGGATAGGAACAGCCGCCCGCGCCCGATGGGGCTGAATATCGGCTCCGCGTCCGTAATCATGCTGTTCGTCGTTCTGAGCCTCACGGTGCTCGCGGCGCTGAGTCTGCTGTCGGCGAATTCGCAGTACCGCGTAGCGGAGCGCGCCGCCGACGCCGCGCGGGCGTACTACGCGGCGGACACGAAGGCGGCGGAGATGTATGGGCGCGTGAAAGACGGCGACTATTCCGGCGTGGAGGCGTTTGGGGAGACCGGGCTGGCGCGTTACCGCTATTCCGTGGAGATAAACGAAAAAAGCTCGCTGGAGGTTATTCTTGCAGGCGGTGCCCCGCCGGTTATAGTCTCGTGGCGCGTCACGGAATCCGGGGACTGGACGCCGGACGATTCCCTCGGCCTGTGGCAGGGGCCGGAGGATTAGAACGGTTCGGGCGCGCGAGTTTTCTTGGAGGTAACAGATGCTGACAGTTGAAGAGATTCTTTCGGCGGCGGTGGAACGGGGCGTGACGGATATATTCATCATCGCCGGTTCCCCCGTGGCTTTCAAGCGGAAGGGGAACATCGCGCCGATGGCCGACGGTGCCGTCACGCCCGATATGTCCCGGGAGATGATAGGCAGGATATATGAGCTCGCCCGTCGTGGCGTCGGGGCGACAGAGGGCGGCGACGACGATTTCGCGTTCTCAATACCGGGGCTGTCACGCTTCCGCGCGTCCGTATACAGACAGCGCGGCTCGCTCGCCGCCGTCATACGTGTGATATCGTTCGGAATACCGGATTTCCGCGAGATGTCGATTCCGGAGGGCGTCATAAACTCCGCCGACCGCGCGTCCGGGCTGATTCTCGTGACGGGACCGGCCGGGAGCGGCAAATCGACGACTCTCGCGTGTATGATAGACCATATCAACAAGACGCGCTCCGGGCATATAATAACGCTTGAGGATCCGATAGAATATCTGCACCGCAACAACAAGTGCATAATAAGCCAGCGCGAGATACAGCTCGACACGCAAAGCTACGTCTCCGCGCTGCGCGCCTGTCTGCGACAGGCGCCGGACGTCATACTCGTCGGGGAAATGCGTGACTTCGATACGATCCAGACCGTTATGACGGCGGCGGAAACGGGGCATCTCGTCATCTCCACGTTGCACACCGTCGGCGCGGCGGACACCGTGGACAGGGTCATCGATGTCTTCCCGCCCGCCCAGCAGCAACAGGTGAAAATACAGCTTTCCATGCTGTTGCAGTGCGTTATTTCGCAACAGCTCATCCCGGCGAATTCCGGCAAGCTGCGGCCCGCGTTTGAGATCATGTACAACAACACGGCGATAAGGACGCTCATCCGCGAGTCGAAGATTCATCAAATAGATTCCGCCATAGCCTCCGGCGCGGCAGAGGGGATGGTGGCGATGGACGCGAGTCTGCTGGAGCTCCGGCGCGCGGGAGAGCTGACGGACGACACCTGTATGCGTTACGCCGCGAACGCCGAGCTGATGGCGCGGCGGCTCGCCGCTTTTAAGCCGTGACAAGCCGCGATATGTCTCAAAAAGCGCCGTTTGCGCAGAAATACCCATATCTCTCCTCGCCGCTTCGCGTGGGGAACGTCATACTGCGGAACCGCATGTGCTCCGCGCCTATGGGATTTCCGTATATAACGAAGGACGGCCTTGTGACAAACGAGCTTATCGCGTTTTATGAACTGCGCGCGAAGGGCGGCGCGGCGGCGGTCACGGTTTCGGAGGCCGTGACACACCCCACCGGAAAAAGTCACGGCAGGCTTTTGAGCCTGTACGCGGACGGTGCCCTGCAAGGTCTGACGGATCTCGCCCGTGCCATCAAGCGCCACGGCGCCGCCGCGTCAATAGAGCTCAACCACGGCGGAATGTATTCGGAGATGGACATCCCCCTCGACGGACGCGACGAGGGGATTTTGAAATACGGTCCTTCGGAATGCGTTCTCCCGGACGGCAAGCGCGTCCGGGAGATGCCGGTGGAGTTGATAGATGAGATCGTCGCGTCGTTCGCGAGCGGCGCCGGGCTTGTCAGGCGCGCGGGTTTCGATATGCTCATGATCCACGGCGGACACGGCTGGCTGATTGAGCAGTTTCTGTCGCCCGCCGTGAACCGCAGGACGGACGTGTACGGCGGCGACATGCGGAACCGCGCGCGGCTCGCCGTCCGGATTATAGACGCGGTGCGCGACGCCGTGGGTCCCGGCTTCCCGATAGAGCTCCGCGTCAGCGGCGCGGAGTACATTCCCGGCGGGTACGGTACGGACGGCGCGATTGAGTTCGCGAAGCTCGTGGAGGGGAAAATAGATCTGCTGCACGTCTCGGCTGGCTTTGGGGAGGAGGGCTTCGCCGTCACGCATCCGCCGATGTTCGCCCCGCACGGCGCCAACGCGCATCTCGCGGCTGAGATAAAAAAGCACGTGTCGGTGCCTGTCGCCGCAGTTGGGGCGCTGAACAGCCCGGAGGAGATGGAAGAGCTCATATCGTCGGGGAGGACGGACGCCGTATGCATGGCGCGCGCCCTGCTCGCAGACCCGGAACTGCCGCGAAAGACCGAAGCAAACAGGGACGGAGAGATTCTGCGCTGTCTGCGCTGTTTCACCTGCCACGCGGAGCGTATGCTGACGCAGACGCGCGTATGCGCCGTAAACCCCGTCATAGGGCGCGAATATGAAAGCCGGTTTGACACGCCGCGCGGCGCCAAAAAGCGCGTACTCGTCGCGGGGGGAGGACCCGGAGGTATAACTGCGGCGCTGACGGCGGCGCGGCGCGGGCATTCCGTCCTGCTGTGCGAAAAGCGGCGCGCGCTCGGCGGCGCGATGCTCGCGGCGGAGGGGATACCGTTCAAGCGGGAATCGCTCGATTTCATAAAAACGCGGGAGCTCCAGCTTCGCCTTGCCGGCGTGGACATACGCTTCGGCGCGGAGGTGAC
Source organism: Oscillospiraceae bacterium (assembly GCA_031278515.1). GTDB lineage: Bacteria > Bacillota > Clostridia > Oscillospirales > Oscillospiraceae > JAISBX01. Next base: position 23,505 of record JAITKI010000154.1, read on the forward strand.
GCCGGAGTTTGTGCGGAGGATAGCTCCCGACGCGCTTATCATAGCCGTCGGCGCGGAGCCGATAGTCCCGCAGATACCGGGTATACAGGGGAAAAACGTGATATTCGTTACGGAACTGCCGGGGCGCATTGACGAGATAGGGCGGCGCGCCGTGATTCTCGGCGGCGGGCTTGCCGGCTGTGAGACCGCCGTTTTTCTGGCGCAGGGCGGCAGGGACGTGAAGCTTGCGGAAATGGGCGGGAGCCTTGCCCCAGACGCCAACCCGCGCCACGGGCCAATACTGCTGGGACTTGTCGCGCGGTTCGCGGAGACGCATGTGAACACGCGCGGCGTATCCGTTTCGGAGCGCGGGCTGACGGTGGAGCGCGCGCGGGACGGGGAGGAGCCGGAGGAATTTTTGATAGAAGCGGATACGGTTATCGTGGCGGCGGGCATGAAGCCGCGCAGACCGGAGGCGGACGCCATGCGCGCGCTCGCCCCGGAAACGGCGCTCGTCGGGGACTGCGTGAAGGTGAAAAATATACGCGAGGCGGTATTCAGGGGCTATCACGCCGCGCTTGATTTGTAGCGCGAGCTTTCAGACAGGCAGGTATTCCGGAATGTATGTTGCAGTTGTGGACGGACAGGGGGGCGGGCTCGGCCGCGCCATTGTGGAGAAACTCCGCGCCGTTTTCGGAGCGGAGGTGGAGATCATAGCTCTCGGGACGAACGCGATGGCGGCGTCCGTCATGATAAAAGCGGGCGCGGACGAGGGCGCGTCGGGGGAGAACGCCATCGTTGTGAACGCACGGAAGGCCGATTTCATAATCGGCAGCGTGGCGATAATCGCGGCGGACTCCATGCTCGGAGAGATAACGGCGCCGATGGCGGCCGCCGTCGCCCGAAGCCCCGCGAAAAAAATACTCCTGCCGCTCAACCGCTGCGGGATACTTGTCGCCGGGATAAAGCCGGTCCCGCTCATGCAGTACATCGACGAAGCCGTCGCGATGGTGAAAGAGCCGACGGAAAACTGAATATGTCAGCGCCCTGCCGTGACGCGGGCGAACCGCTCCGCGAGCAGGGAGGGGATCGCGCCGCGATTCTCCCGCGTCACGGCAAGTATTTCCGCGTTCGGGTGCGCGCGTACGCCGTCAAGGAACGCGCTGCCCGCTTTTTTCACGACGCCGACGATGGGCGTCCCGCCGCCGAGTTTTTCAAAAACGGCGGCCTTGAAAACGGGGGAGTTCTCCTCCATACGTCCGAGCTCGTCTATTACGATGATGTCACGCCGCCCCGAGTCACGTATAAGCTCCGCGCCGAGCGTGTCGAAAACCCCTGAATACACTTCAAAATTCGGGAAGCGCACGCGCGCGGCGAGCGTTCTGTCCGTTTCGCCGAGGACGGAGTCGAAGCGGGCGATGTACAGCTCGCGCCCATTTTCAGAGTCCGAGATGTGCGACATGAAGCCGTCGGCGGTCAGTTCGGAGAGCGCCAGGAAGCGTCGGATCGCCGTGGATTTTCCGACCTGAATTTCCCCGGTCAGGAAAATGTGGCGTTTCATCGCGCGTCTTCGAGGCGCAGGTTCAGCTTCTGTCCCGCCTTGTGGATGTTCCCGCCGAAACCCGCGACTATCCGCATGGCCGTTTCCGTATCCTTCAGGACGAGTCCCGCGATGTCGTTCACTCCGAAACCGTGCAGGACGGGAGCTATGGGCGTCGCGGGACCGACGACGGTCACGTGCGCCCGGCGGGAGAGTTCCAGAAAGCGCGGCAGGGATTTTTCCGCGAACGTATAGCTCGATATGAAGACATAGTCGCTCTCCGGCAGGAGGTAATCCGCCGCCTGCTCCGGATAGTCGCCGTCCTTAGGCTCAAACTTTTCGATCACGCGCAAGTCGCACACGGGGGCAAAAAGCTGGTCTATATAAGGGAAATGTCCGATTACGGTCACGGTTTTTCCTTTTATATCCCGCTGCATAGAGATGAACGGGTCGGCGGAGCGATCCTCGACGTGCGTCCTTTCCGAAATGTCGAGCCCCAGCGCGCGCAGTCTCGCCTTGTCGTTGTACCACGCGTTTATGGCGGCGAGCCCTATCCCCGCCTCCACGAACTCCCACGATTTGACCGCCCCGGCGAGCTTCCGCAGGGGCATACCGAGAGCCTTGTCGGGCAGGATGGGCGCCCTCCACGTAGCGTCCGCGGTTCCGGCGAGACCGACGGCATCCCCGGAGAGCACCGCCGTGTGTGTCTGCCCGCAAATGAGCGCGTCAACCTTTGCGTCCGGGGAGATGCCGTCAATCAGCGCGTCGTATAATTCCCACATTATTTTCATAAATTCCTTTCAGATTGGATTGTTCATATTTCCGGCAGTACCACGCGCCCCCCGCTTCGCAGCACGGCGCGCGTGTCCATCAGCAGTTTGTCGATTTTCTCAATCGAAGCGAGGCTTTCCTTTTCCTCGCGCGAGGTTTCGAGAATCTTGTAAATCCCGCCGTTTTTAATCACGACGCGCTTGTCCGCGCCGAGCGCGAGCAGGGGGTCGTGCGTCGATATGAGCACGATTTTCTCCGCGCGCGTCAACAGGGATATCGCCTCGCGGCGGTCTACGCCGGCGTTTTCAATCTCATCTATCAGGACTATAGCCGAGCGGCTCATGTACGCGCAGTCGGCTATCATCAGCGCGCGCGACTGCCCGCCCGAAAGCTGAGTCACCTTCGTTTCGAGCGTGAATTTTTCCCCCGCGAGCGAATTGGCGCAGTCAAAGCACGTCTGAATGAGCGCTCCAGCGGCCCCGCCGGACGCCGAGGTTCCGACGGCGCGGCTGCGCGCGTGCATCTCCAAGAATTCCCCGACGGCAAGATCCATAACGAAATTCATGTTCTGCGAAAGCTGGGCGACGATTTTGCCCTCCAGCCGGAAGCGCTCGTCCTCCCCGACTGTCTCCCCGTCTATCAAAACGCGGCGCCCGGTAGGCGTGTCGCCCTGTGCGAGGCACTCTATGTCCCCGAGCAGGCGACTCTTCCCGGAGCCCGTGGGTCCGACGATGCTTATGACCGTCCCGGACTCGATCAGAAGTTCCACACCCTCCGGGATGCCCGTCTTGTCGTAGCCGCCGAGAATGGTCAGCGATTTCACGGGGCGCTCCGTCTCCGACGCCGTCATGTTGTGCAGGAATTCCGCGAGCTGGGCCGGGATCTCCCCGCGCGTCAGCCCGAACTCCAGAAGCCAATCGTCGGACGCGCCGCCGAGCGCCTCCGCGAGCGGCAGTTCCTGCTCCAGCGGCGGGATATTAAGGTTCTGAAAAAAGTCGCGCGCTATGGGGTACTCCTCCAAAAGGCGGCGCAACGTCCGGGTTTCGATTATCGACGCGAAGTCAGTCATTTTACCCGCCTTTCCGGTGCCGCGCGGTTTGGCGGGCAGGATCGCCTCACCGCTTCCGACAAGCGCCGTTGCGCAGTATAGCACATACCCGGCGGAAAAGCAAAAAATCAAGCCATACCTTACGGAAATCAATTTTGAGTCCGCACAAGAGATTTAAGGCACCCTCTGAAAACCCTTAAAGGAGGGGAATAATGCTGATACAAGTGCTGAGCCGTATTCAAGAAATCAAGCGACGCGCCGGGGGTTTCAGGAACATCGATAACTTCATCGCTATGATTTACCTCGAAGCCGCTAACCTGGTTTTTGTATTACCCACTTGAAATAGCGAAGAGCCAAGTAAATGCTGTCGCCGTGGCGGCGTGCCTTTCCTCTTTACATACATTTTACGGCGGCGTGATTGCGGGCTTAACACGCCGCCGTTATTATTTATGCCATGACAAAAAGGAAAGGTGGTACATCGGATGCTGCGCATCGAAAATCTCTCTAAGGTGTTCAATATGCGCGTAGGCGGGGAAAAGACGATCCCGTGCCTCGGCGGCGTCACGCTGGAAGTGGAGCCGGGGCGGATGCTGGCGGTGATCGGGCCGAGCGGCGCGGGGAAATCCTCGCTGCTCAAATGCGTTTACGGCACGTATCTTGCCACGGGCGGCAATATCTATTATACTGACGGCGCGGGCGTCACGCATGACCTCGCGAGCGCCGATTTGCAGACGATGCGCCGGCTGAGGGCGGAGGAAATCGGCTATGTGTCGCAGTTTTTCCGCGCGATACCGCGCGTCAGCGCGCTCGACATCCTCTCAGAGCCGCTCGTCAGCCGCGGCACCGCGAAACCGGAGGCGCGGCAGAGGGCGCGGGAACTCCTCCGCGCCGCGGATATTCCGGAGAGCCTGTGGCAATGCTACCCTTCGACGTTCAGCGGAGGGGAGAAACAGCGTCTGAATATAATCCGGGGGCTTATAACGCGCCCTAGGCTCTTGCTTCTCGACGAGCCGACGGCATCCCTCGACCCGCAGTCCAAGCTCAAGGTGCTCGAGCTGATCCGGGATTTGAAGCGGCGGGGCTCCATCATACTCGGGGTCTTTCACGACTACGGCGCGATGAGGTCCGTTGCGGACAGGAGCTATCACATAGTCACGCGGGAGATGGAGGATATAGCTTGAAACGGGTTGACTTGCATATGCACAGCGAATGGTCGGACGGGTCTATGCGCGTACCCGACATAGTGAGGCTGTCGAAGCGCCTCGGGCTGGACTGCATAGCCATAACCGACCACGACACGGCGGAACACCTGCCGGAAGCCGTCTCCGAGGGGAGGAGGCAGGGGCTTGATGTCGTGCCCGGCACGGAAATCTCAGCTTATGACACCCTGACGGGAAGGAAGGTTCACATTCTCTGCTACCGCGCGTCAAACCCCCGCCTCATAACGGACGTCTGCCGCCCGTATCTGGAAGAGCGGCAACGCGCCAACCGGGGCGCCGTTGAGCGCATCCGTGAGGCGGGGTACGCCATTGACATAGAGGATGCGGAGAGTTATGTCGGTGCCGGGGGCATTTTGCACCGCCAGCACGTGATGCACGCCCTGGCGGATCGCGGCTACACCTCCCGCGTTTACGGGGAGCTCTACGCCAAGCTGTACGGCGAAAACGGCATAGCCGCAACGCGGAGCCGCTATATGGCGGCGGAGGACGCCGTAAAGCTCGCGAAGGAGGCGGGCGGCCTCGCCGTGTTGGCGCACCCGTTCCAATACGACTCGATGGGAATCCTGCCGAGGCTCGTCGGGCTGGGGCTGGACGGCATTGAACTCGTCCACCACACGCAGACGCCGGAGCGACGGGAGGCGGTCGCGCAGGCCGCCGGGCTTTACGGGCTTTTTATGACGGGCGGCACGGATTTCCACGGGCTGTATTCCGAAAAGCCGCTTTGCCCCGGGGCGCTTGAGACGCTCCTGCCGGACGGGCATATACTGTTGCGGGGCGTATTACCTCTTTGAGAACTGCGGGGCGCGGCGGGCGGCCTTGAGCCCGTACTTCTTGCGCTCTTTCATCCGGGGGTCGCGCGTCAAAAGTCCGGCGGCTTTAAGCGCCGTCCTGAACGTATCGTCCGCCAGCAGCAGCGCGCGCGCCGCGCCGTGGCGTATGGCGCCCGCCTGACCCGTCACGCCGCCGCCGGAGACGACGGCGACAATGTCATATGTGCCCTCCGTGCCCGTGGCGGCAAGGGGCTGGCGCACGATCAGCTTTAACGTTTCAAGGCCGAAATAATCGTCGATATCGCGCCCGTTGATTTTGATGGCGCCCGTGCCTCCGGGGAAAAGATGCACGCGGGCAACGGAGGACTTGCGCCGTCCCGTGCCGTAATAATATGGCTTTTTGCTTGTATACATTTGTATTCTGTCCTCCTTATTCCGCGCTCAGCGGCACGGGTTTCTGAGCCGCGTGAATATGTTCCGGGCCCTTGAAAACGCGCAGGCGGCGCGCGGCGTTCCTGCCTATCGAGTTTTTCGCGAGCATACCGGCGACGGCGAGCTTCACGGCGAGTTCCGGGCGCGTTTCCATAAGCGTCTTGTACTGGATTTCTTTCAGCCCGCCTACCCAGCCGCTGTGGCGGCGGTAGTACTTCTGGCGGAGCTTATCCCCCGTGAGGACGGTTTCGGCGGCGTTCACGACGACGACGAAATCCCCGCAGTCCACGTTGGGGGTGAAATCCGGCTTGTGTTTGCCGCGCAGTATGACGGCGGCCTGCGCCGCCACGCGCCCGAGCGGGCGCCCCTTCGCGTCAAGGACGTACCATTTGCGGGAGACCGTCTCCCGTTTGGCAAGGGTGGTTGACATTTTCAGAATCATTCCTTCTATAATAATAGCGCTGATATTAAAATAAGCCTTGTATTTATACCACGCGCCGACGCCCGTGTCAACACCTTTTTGCCGGAATTGCCGCGCTATGGCGCAAAATATCCGCTTTTCGGCCAAATGCTCGATTTTTCGCCGTATTGCTCGGTTTGAATTTCACTTTTTGCGCCCGGCGCGGCGCGAGGTTTCCCCCGCGCCGCGTTATATGCTCCCGGATCCGCGCATAAGGTGTGGGGAAGAAACGTATTCGGGAGGTAATCCGCAATGTTCAAACTGAAGCTCCCGCGC